>JBBRCO010000004.1:0-60565 GCA_038204755.1 Verrucomicrobiales bacterium | reverse complement strand
AACATAGTCCCACATCAGACGGCGGATCTCATCCCAGTTGTGATAGATAACAACGAGCTCATCAGGTTCCGCAGTGTCGCCGTATTCCCACTCGGGGATCGGCGGCGGCTCCATGACGATTTTGCCGGGCGGATGAAGTTTGAGCATTTCATCGAGCGCGCGGCGGGCGATGACGTTACCTTCCAGCAACGAGTTAGAAGCGAGACGATTTGCCCCGTGGAGTCCGGTGCAGCCGACCTCGCCCACTGCATAAAGCCCACGGATGGAGGTTTTACCGTTCACATCCGTTAGCACGCCGCCGCACTGGTAATGGGCGGCGGGAACGACGGGAATCGGCTGGGTTTCGCAATCGAGGCCGAATTTCAGAAGTGTCTCGTGGATGTAGGGAAAACGCTCCTTCATGAAGCCCTCCGGCTTGTGGGTGACGTCCAGATAGACGCAGGTGGCACCGGTGCGTTTGATCTCACGGTCGATGGCGCGGGCGACGATGTCCCGTGGCGCGAGCGAGCCGCGGGGATCGATCTTTTTCGTGAAATCCTCGCCTTTCGCGTTGATGAGAATGCCGCCCTCACCACGGACCGCCTCGCTGACGAGGAAGGACCGGGCTTCCGGCCCGATGGCACCGGGGTTGTAAAAACAGGTGGGATGGAACTGGATGAACTCCATGTTAGCGATAGCGGCGCCAGCGCGCCAACCGAGTGCCACACCGTCGCCGGTGGCGGAGTCCGGGTTGGTCGTGTAGAGATAGACTTTTCCGCAGCCTCCGGCGGCGAGGATCACGCGATCCGAGCGGAAGACCTTTACCTCGTTCGTTTTTGTTTGCAGGACATAGGCCCCGACCACGCGGTCATCGACGGCCGCGCCGAGCTTGGCGGTGGTGATGAGGTCGATGACGAAGTGGTCTTCCAGCAGAGTAATGTTAGGATTCGCGCGGGCGGACTCGATCAGCGCGCGGGCGACTTCACGGCCTGTGGTGTCGCGGGCGTGGAGGATGCGCCGGTGCGAGTGGCCGCCTTCTTTTCCGAGGAGGAAATGGTCGCCCTCCTTATCGAAGGCGACTCCGTAGTCTGTGAGATCGTTGATGGCGGCGGTCCCCTCGCCCACGATCGTGCGAACGGCGGCTTCCTTGCAGAGTCCGGCTCCGGCGTCGAGCGTATCGGCGACGTGGAATTCCACCGAGTCGCCGGGATCACGAAGTTTTTCCGGCAGGACCGAGGCGATGCCACCCTGCGCCCAGGCGGTGTTGGATTCGTAGGCGTCGCCTTTGGTCAGCACGACCACCGAACCATGGCGGGCGGCGCGCAATGCAAAGGAAAGCCCGGCTATACCGGCGCCGATCACCAGGAAATCTGCTGTCATGTGCCCCCAGCATGGACGCGGAATCCCTGCGGAAAAGGTAAAATTATCACTTGTGTTCCTTGACCCGCCAACAGCCCGGAAGGCATGCTGGCGCATGAGCTTTTTCATCACAGGCACGGATACGGGAGTTGGAAAAACCTACGTCACAAGACTGCTGGTCGAAACCCTGCGTAATGCTGGAGTTGATGCGGTCGGTTACAAGCCGATCGCCTGCGGGGACCGCGAGGACGCCGCTATTTTGTCGGTGGTATCAGGCGGGATTCCGCTCGATGAAATCAACCCGGTTTACCTCAACACACCAGTCGCGCCGTATGTCGCCTGCCTGTTGGAAAACCGTAATGTGGACCCCGCGACGCTGATCGCCGGATTCCATCAGCTCGCCGCCAAACATGCGGAAGTCCTCGTCGAAGGAGCCGGTGGCTGGGAAGTTCCGCTGGCCCCTAACTACCGCGTTTCCGACCTAGCGGCGGAGCTGGAACTGCCCGTCATTCTCGTCGCCGGCAACAAGCTCGGTGCGCTCAACCACGTTCTTCTCACCGTGAACGCCATCCGCGCCAAGGGCCTCGTCTGCGCCGGGATCTATCTGAACCAGCTCGGAGATGAGATGGACACCGCGATGATCACGAACAAGGGAGTGGTCGAGGATCTGACAGGCGTGCCGCTGTTGGACCACCTGATCCACGGGCAGGATTTCCTGGAGGTGGAGGGACTTCTCAAATTTTGAGAAACTCAAAGCGGCTGGCTCCGGGGGGGGAGGTCCCGGAGCCCACCAGCGTGATTTTGCTGTCATTTGTCACGGCAGCGAAATAGGGATACCCCACTCCTGCGGTTTGCGAAATTACGTGATCGCGGCGTCTTTTTTTTCCGATCCATGCCAGCCAAGAATTTCCACGTCCGCCAAGCCGCCGTTTCCGCCCTCCGTGCCTGGGCCAAGGGCCATGATTACGCCGAGACCCTGATAGAACGCCACGCCCAACGGCGCAAACTCTCGTCCGCCGACCGCGGGCTTTTGCAGGCGATCCTCTTCGGCGTGCTGCGCCACCGGCGGATGATCGATCACTGGATCAGCAAGCTGCGCGACGGCAAACTCGACCCGGAAACACGCGACATCCTGCGCGTGGGACTCTGCCAACTGCTCATCCTCGGCCTGCCCGACCATGCGGCGGTGAACGAGACAGTCGAAGCCGGAAAAGCCAGCGTGCGCAGCCTGATCAACGCGGTGCTGCGCCGCGCCACGCTTTCGAAAAAGCGCCTGCTAGACGACACGGACGATCTCTCTCCCACGGTGATCCACTCGCATCCGGACTGGCTCTATAACAGATGGCGTCAGGCGTTCGGCACCCGCAACGCGATTTCCCTGATGGAGTGGGACAACCTCCCGGCGGTGACGTTTTTCCGCGTGAATCCCCTCGCCCCTGAAGTCCCCGAGACGCTTCCGGGAAATCCGGTGGACGGCGCGCCCGGCTTCTATCAACTCGACGGCTCGCTACCCACCGCCCTGCTCGCATCCGGTTCTGTTTACATCCAGGATCCTGCGACGCGCCACTCGGTGGAGCTGCTGGATCCGAAACCCGGCGAGCGCATCCTCGACGCTTGCGCCGCTCCGGGAGGAAAAGCATTTCTCATCGCCGCCGCGCTGGGAACGGCGGACGGCCTGGTTTGCACGGATTCCAACGAAAAACGCCTGCCGCGTCTGGAAGGAAATCTCGAACGCCTGCATGCGGGGAAAGCGAAAATTTCCGTGCATGATTGGACGCAACCCGCGCCCGCGGAGTGGCACGGCAGCTTCGATGGCATTCTGTTGGACGTGCCATGTTCCAACACCGGCGTGATCCGGCGTCGGGTGGACGTGCGCTGGAGGTTGCAGGCACCAGACATCGAAAAGATCGCAGTCACCCAGCGGAAAATTTTGGAAAACGCCCTCGCCTGCCTCAAGCCCGGCGGCCGCATCGTCTATTCTACCTGCTCGATCGAGCGCGAGGAGAATCTCGGCCAGGTCGAGGCCTTCCTCGCCGATCATCCTGAACTCACTCTGCAAGGCACCCGCGAGGCGCTGCCATTTCGCGAAAAAACAGACGGTGCCTTCGCCGCGCGGATCCAGTCGTAAGCTCGCAATTCCCGCTGGCAACGGTGCCCCACTCTCTTTAGAAAACCTCCATGAAATCCTGTCTCGGACTGTTGTTCGCGCTTTTCCTCTTCGTGGCCGTGGTCGGCGGCGGCGCCATGATCTGGTATCTGAGCGGCACTGCGGAGTTCTCGCGCACGGCTGCTCCGGCATCTGCCGCGGCAAAAAACGCGCCGCCGGTGGCAATTCCGGTCTTTCCGACTCCGCCCCCACGCGCCAAGCCGGTTCGTTAGACAAGTCTTGCATAGCAGGAACGCAGTCCAGCACGCCACTTTTCGAGGAAGACGAGGTTTCTCGCGATCTCAGACGCAGCTCCGGCATCGGGATTCTTCGAGCATTCCAGCACAGGAAAATTCCGGCACTCGGCCTCGATGCGATCCTCCACTTTTGCGATGGCGGCTTCCAGCGACTCGCGGCAATGCTGCGTCTGGCCCTCCAGCATCGCCCGGACGAGCGCGAATTTCACCTCGTCACGCTTGCGGATCAGCAGCTCCACTTCTTGGGTGACGGCTCCCACGTCGGAAAAAAGATCCATCAGGGCGGGATTGATCGTCCCCCGCGTTTCCACCGGCAGCCCGTGGACTTCCATCCAACAGCGCAGCCGTCGCGAAGGACTTGATAGAACGGCGAACGCCCCGTTGAGCGTGGAAAACTCGCCCTCACCGCCGCCGCCATCCGGGTGCGCTTGTTTTCCCGCAGCACGGAATGCCTCACGCAGATCCTCCTCGTAAACCACCAGCCGGGGCGTCATCCCCAATAACTCAAAGGCGCTTGCCATGCGGAAAGTTATGGAATGATGCGGATCAAGACAAGGCTTACGGGCCGCCGTTTGCCTCAGATGCAGAAAAGCAAGGCCACCTCCCCCCCGGTCAGTGGCCCTGCTCAACTAGCAGCGTCGCTCGCTAGGCCAACAGGCCCTGCGCCGCAAGACGCTCCTCCTCTCGGAGATAACATCCGGGATCTGATCCCCACAGATCACCGTCATTGCAAAAAGCTGCGCGGGTCCTGAAACCGCCGCCGCAGATAGAAAACCACCTGCAGTCGGCACATGGACCACTCAGCCGCGACTGGCGTTCCTCCTGGCTGAACAGGCCGATCGAGCGAATGGCTTCCAACTCCCCGGCCGACGCCGCATTGCCACCCTCCCAGATTTGTGAAAACGGCATCTTCTTCACGTTGCCGAGCTGGACGTCCTGCCAGAACTGGTCGGGATGCACGTTGCCCTGCGTGTCGATGTTGGCAATGCCGCGGCCTGAGCTGTTCGCCCCGCCGCCGTTCCAGGAAAGCAGCCTGCGGGCCTCATCGAGATTCGGATGCGCCTCGTTTTCCATCCGGACTAACAAATAAGCACCGTCGGCGGGCTGCGTCACGGTGAGCAGCTCGCGGTGCACACCCTGATTGTGCCATGCTTCCACGCGGGAGATCAGCGTATCGATGGCACCGCGCGCCTCGTCCGCGCCGAGCACCTGGAGCTCGCTGCCGCGACCGGCTGGCACAAGGTGATAGAAACAGACGCGCTGGATCTCGTGATCCTCGATGAAGTCGAGAATGCGATCGATGTTCTCAACGTTGTGGCGGGTAAGCGTGAGGCGGAGTCCGGTTTTCTGGCCGACGCCGTGGCAGTTCCTGAAGCCACGCACGGCAGCTTCGAAAGCTCCCTTTTTCCGCCGGAACTCGTCGTGAATTTCCCCGATGCCATCGAGCGAGATGCCGACGTAGGCGACGTTGGCGGCCTTGAGCATCGCGGCTTTCTCGGGAGTGATGAGCGTGCCGTTGGTGGAGATCGTTAGTTTCAGGCCGGAGTCCGTGGCTTTTTTCACCAGATCGGTGAAACGCGGGTGGATCAGCGGTTCACCGCCTGATAGAAGAAGCGAGGGGATTTGATAGGCGGCGAGATCATCCACGACGCCCTGCATTTGATCCCAGTCGAGCTCGCCGGGATATTGCATCGCATTCGAGTCCGAGTAACAATGCACGCAGCGCAAATTGCAGGTGCGGGTGATGTTCCAGACGACGATGGGCTTGCGCGCCCTCGCCTCGACCGCATGGCCGCCGGCACCGTGGCCGTAGCGGAGTCCGTCAGCGGGTTGCGCCGCGCCGGTCCATAGTTTTGTCAGATTGATCATGCGGGTAGGGCTGTGAAATCCTTGGGTTGATAGATGCAGGCGGGATCGGCGGCGAAGGGATCGCCATGGACGCCGTAAGCGCGGGCGCGCGATCCGCCGCAGACACTGCGGAATTCACAGATGCCGCATTTTCCGCCGAGGGCGTCATTGTCGCGGAGGGAGACGAAAAGCGGATGATTTCGATAGATCTCGGCCGGGTGGCTGTCCCTGACGTTGCCGCAGTCGAGCGGCAGGAAGCCGCTGGGCGAAACGACGCCGGTGTGGGAAATGAACATGACGCCCTTGCCATCGCGGATGCCGAGCGGCGAACTCATGCCGGGCCTGCTGCGGGCGGACGGGCCTTTGCGCTGGATCAGCACGCGGCGGAAATGATGGCCTTCGGTGGTTTTGATCGCGAACGGCGCTTTTCCAACAAGAACCGAAAGTTCCTCGAACACCTTCTCGATGTCCTCCGCGTCCGGCAAATCTGCCAGACCGGCGCGGCCGGTGGGGACGAGCAGGAAAACACTCCACATCGCGGGCTTCAGCTCGAACATGAGGTTTTTGAACGCCTCGAACTCATGCATGTTTCCCCGGGTGAGCGTGGTGTTGATCTGGAGGTCGAGTCCCACGTCATGGGCGCGTTGCACCGCTTTGATCGTGCGGTCGTAGGTGCCGGCCACACCGCGGAACGCATCGTGGGTCTCGCGGGTCGCGCCATCGAGGCTGAGCGACATGCGTTGGACTCCGGCAGCTTTGATTTCCGCGAAATCCGCGTTGAGCAGGCGGGCCGTGGCGGACGGGCTGAGGCCGACGTGGAGACCGGCGCCGGCTGCATGGCGGACGAGATCGAGCGCGTCCGCGCGCATCAGCGGATCGCCGCCGGTGAGGATGAGCATCGGCGGTTTCCAAGCGGCAAGCTGGTCGATCAGCCTGCGCGAGGCGGCGGCATCAAGCTCATCCGGATGGCGGCGGGGTTGGGCGGTGGCGCGGCAATGGCTGCAGGCGAGCGCGCAGGCCCGGGTGATTTCCCAGAACACGAGGAACGGACGGTCCGCGAAATCAAAGGCCGCAGCCGCCGGATGGCCGCTTGGTCTTTGAAGTGTGCCCGCTGTGTTCATGCGCGGAGTCAATCATGATCCGCCGCGCGCTACTCTCCCTGCATTGCCCGAAACCGCGCATATCCTGCGGATTTCTGTAGGACGTTACTCAGGACGCATTTCGTCCCTGCAAAACCCCATCCCTCGCACGCCAGCGGGCACCTTTTGCATGCAAAACGTCCAGGAATTCCAATTCGGCGTCGCCCGTGGCGTTTTCACACCATCTGGACGCGCCGTCCGCTGCCGATGTCTTAACTGCTATTGCCGCTTACAGCACAGAACTCACCCTCCAAACCGCCGCCGCGCATCAGGATTTGGTGAGCATGGGGTGAACGAAATGCCCAGCGGATGGGAGCATGGGTTTCCTCGCAGTTCTCGAAATATGGAGGGTTGAACTCCGGTCAACTCGCCTCCGGGATCAGTGGGACATGATGAGGGTGGGCGGCGAGCGGATGCGATCCGCACAGACAGGCACCTTTTCCGACGGCCCGTCTTACCTCACCGAGGCCAGACACCAGCTTCCCGTCGAGCTGCGGCGGCCCTCCTGAGACTGCGCACCCACCTCAGGCGGCAATTTTCACCCCAAGTATTTGTTTGCGGGAGGGGAAAGGATACGGAAGGGTGACTCTGTGCCTCGTCGAGGAGTAATCCCCCCTGGTCTTCTGATCGCTCTGGTTGCGCTGGCAGGGCTTCTTTTCTGGCGGGCACTTGGCCCGGTATCCAAGCAACCGCAAGCTTCTCCCGCCGCGAGACTGACTGCTGGCCGCCAGAAAACCGCGAAAATCCAGCCCATTCCCCAGCGCGACCGGCTGCCGGATTCCGATGTCCGGCTGGCGGATGAATCCCCGAAAAAACCGGACACCACCCGCGAAGCCGCGCTGGGGTCGCTGCGGACCGTTCTGCCGGGCGTGCGGGTCGATTTCGACCTCATCACTGGCGGACCGACGGAAATCATGGCGGTCGGGAAATTTCTCGGAGCCCCCGGTGACATGGCGGTCGAGCGTTTCGTGGACGCCAACCGCGACCTGTTCGCCCATTCGTCTGCCGTCCTGAAGCCGGGAAATTCGCGGATTACCCGCGAGGACACGTCGGCACACAATGGGATGAAAACACTGGTCTGGCAGCAGGAGCTCGATGGCATCCCGTTTTTCCAAACGATCCTCCGAGCGAATCTAAGCCGCGACGGCGCGCTCATCACCATGGGCGGAAATTTCCTCGCCGATCCCGAAACCGCAGTGGGAGGCAATGCGGCGAAACGGGCCGCACTGATCGCCAGTCCGCCGGTCAGCGCTGCGCGGGCCGTCTCGCTCGCCGCGAAAAACATCGGCACTTCGCTGGACGAAAGCGCCATCACCACGGCCGGCGGCGCACAGGGAACCGAGCAGAAACAAAAGCTCGAAGCCCCGTCGATCAGCGATACCAGCGCGGGCCTGGCCTGGGTGCCGATGAGCGCGGACTCCGCTGAACTCGCCTGGGACGTCACCATCATGAGCACGGCGCGCGGCGAAATGTTCCGCGTGCTGGTAGATGCGGAAAATGGCGAGGTGCTCGTCCGCCAGTCACTCACGAACTACATCAGCCCGGCGACTTTCCGGGTCTATGCGCGATCCTCGGACAAGCAGCCTCACGACAGCCCCACGCCCTATTCACCCGGCCATGGAACGCCGCTGGCCACCCAACCTGCCGGAACCGGATCGGAGCTGGTCACTCTGGATGCGCTCAACACCACGGCGTCGCCTAACGGATGGATCGACGACGGCGTCACCGAGACCCTTGGCAACAACGTGGACGCGCATGCTGATAGCGACGCGTTTCCCAACATCCCGGATCTCCCCCGCCCCACCTCGGCCACGCGTGAGTTCGATTTTGCGGTCAATTTCGCCAGCCCGCCGTCCGCCTACAAGGACGCGGCGGTGACAAATCTTTTCTATCTGAATAACTGGATTCACGACAAACTTTACGAACTGGGCTTCACCGAGTCCGCCGGGAATTTCCAGAATAACAACTTCGGCCGCGGTGGCTTCGGTTCGGACGCGGTGCAGGCGGACGCCCAAGACGGGAGTGGTAACAACAACGCGAATTTTTCCACCCCGTCCGACGGCGCTCCCGGACGCATGCAGATGTATGTCTTCACCGGACCCACGCCCGACATCGACGGCGATCTGGATAGCGAGATCGTCATCCACGAATACGTCCACGGCCTCAGCAACCGCCTCGTCGGCGGCGGTGCTGGCATCAGTGCGAATCAAACACAGGGCATGGGCGAAGGCTGGTCCGACTTTTACGCCCTCTCCCTGCTCAGCGATCCCGGCGATGCCCCGGACGGCTGCTATGCGGCCGGTGCCTACGCGACACGGGCGCTCTCGGGTCTCACCGCGAACTACTATTACGGCATCCGCCGCTATCCCTACTCGACTGACCTTTCGAAAAACCCGCTCACGTTCAAGGACATCGATCCGTCCCAGGCCAGTCTCCACGCGGGGGTGCCGCGCAGCCCGATCATCGGCAACATGGCCAACGAGGTCCACAATGTGGGCGAGGTCTGGTGTGCTGCCCTGTGGGAACTGCGCGCCAAGTTGATCGAAAAACACGGCTACGCCACCGGCAATCCGCTGGCACTCCAACTGGTGACCGACGCGATGAAACTCTGCCCGCTCAATCCGAATTTCCTGCAATCCCGCGACGCCATCATCCAGGCGGACCTCGTCAACAACGCCGGAGATAACACGGCCGAGCTGTGGGCGGCCTTCGCCAAACGCGGCATGGGCGCGGGAGCCACCTCGCCCCCCAGCAACACCACCACCGGGCTGACCGAAGCCTACGACGTCCCTGACAACCTCAGCGTCACGCCGCTGGGCACCTTCACTGCTAACGGCCAGACGGGTGGTGTCATTTCGCCGCTCTCGCAGGTGTTCATACTTTATAACAGTGGGGAGTCCCCCCTCGACTGGACCTCCGCGAAAACCCAGCCGTGGCTCACCCTCTCAAGTCCGGGGGGCACGCTCGCCGCAGGAGCGAGCGCCACGGTGACAGCCTCGTTCAATGCCGCCGCCGCCAGCCTGATCGCGGGAACCTATCAGGATACGATCACTTTCTCCAACAGCGCCACCACCGTCATGCTGCCGCGCAACGTCAGCCTGGACATCGAGCCCTACTACCTCCCGATCTTCTGGGAACCGTTCGAAAGCGCCACCCTCGCCAGCGCCTGGACGATCACCGGCACCGGCAGCCACCGCACGCTCGTCACCACCGCGAACTCGCCGTTTGCTGGCCTCAAACATCTCACGATGGATTCCAACGTTGAAGGAAACTATTCGCGCAACGAGGCCACGCTCACGCTTGATCTATCAGGCCGCGCGAACGTAACGCTCAGTTTCCACGTACAGATGTTCAACGACGAGGCCCACGCCCCCGCGTCGGATCCGTTCACCATCGGCGCTGATTTCGACGGCGTGGCGGTGAGCGCCGACGGTGGCACGACATGGCATGAAATCCGCGACCTCCGCACGATCAGCAACTCCTGGCAGAGAATCTCCATCAACCTGGACGCAGCGATCACCGCCCGTGGACTGAGCTATACTTCGAATTTCAAAATCCGCTTCAACCATTACGACAACTACTCCATCAGCACGGATGGATTCGCCTTCGATGACATCCTGGTCGCGGAAACCTTCAACAACTCGCTCACCCTGGCAGCCCCCGGCTCCGCCACCGAAGGCGACGCCCCTGTCACCGCCACACTGACTGCCAATCCGGTCCCGAGCGCCGATCTGGAAGTCGCTCTAACTTCCAGCAATACCGACGCCTCGGTCCCTGCGAGCGTGACCCTCCCAGCAGGCTCGGCATCCGTGGACTTTGAAATTACTCCCGTCGATGACACCCTGCTCGACGGATCACAGTCCGCCATCATCACCGCCTCGGCGGCCTCGTTTGCCTATGTTTCCAAGCCCTTCACCGTCCACGATAATGAAACTGCCGTGATCACTTTGGACATTCCGGACAGCGCCACCGAGGGCAGCTCGCCGTTGTCAGGCCTCCTCATGCTCGATACTCCCGCAGACAAGGACGTCACCGTGACAATGGCGAGCGACTCCCCTTCAGTCCTCCTGCCCCAAACAGTCATCATCCCCACGGGCGCGGCCACCACGACGTTCAGCCTGCTGGCGGTAAACGACAACCAGATCAACGGCGATCGCGCCGTCGGCGTCAGCGCGTCGGTGGCTGGATGGACGCCAGCCAACGCCTCGATCACCATTCTCGATGACGAAGCAAGTATCATCACCCTAGCGATTCCCGCACTACGCGAGGGGGATTCCGGAAAATCCGGCACCATGACCTTGTCCGGCACACTCGCCACGGATTCAACTGTAACCCTCAGTTGCGACGATCCTTCCGAACTAACCGTTCCCACCACCGTGACCATCCCCGCCGGCCAGACGCAGGCGGCCTTTTCATTAACTGTCGTGGATGACGAGGAAACCGACGGCACACAACCGATCATGCTGACCGCGACAGCCGCCGGATTTCCCGATGCGGATCTAGCTGGAAGCGTGGCGGACAACGACGCACATCACTTCGACATCGCGCCGCTACCCGCATCGATCCTGCGCAACAGCCCGGTAAATGTGAGCGTGACCGCGAAGGATGTGAACGACACGGTCATCACGAACTACGCCGGCTCCATCACGTTCGCCGCCACGGACAACTCGACGGCAGCCGTTCCTCTGGCGAGCGACACCCAAGCCATTTTCTCTAACGGAGTACTCGATGCGAATGTCACATTCACCGCCTATGCCACGGGCGTGAACCTGTCCGCGGATGATGGATCAGGGCATGCCGGTGTCAGCAACCTCTTCGACGTGGTGTTCGGCCCGCTGGACCATTTCAGTTGGAACATCATCCCTTCCCCGCAGCATGTGGACGCCCCTTTCCAAGCCACGCTCCAGGCTCTCGACTCTGCGGATAATCCGGTGGTCTCGTTCTCAGGCAGTGCTACGCTTTCCGCAGCCCTATCAGCAAAGACGGAGATCCTGACTTGGACCGCCTTTACCGACACCAGCGCCGACGGCGAATACGCTCAAACCAAGCAGGCGATTTCCGCGCATTTCACCAACTACAATGAAACCACCACGACCACCAGCGACACCGCCACCCTCGCCGCCCAGCTCGTCGGAAAGAACGTGTTCCTGATCGTCGAGCAGGAAAACAGCAACCCGTTCACCCTCGGAGCGCTCGGCACGGCGTGGGCATCAACGCTCAACAACTTCGTTAGCAACGGCGGCACGGTCATCGCCTGTTCCAACACCACATCGGAACACCTCCTCCTGAGCAACAGCGGGCTGCTGGGTCTAACGCCGCTCACCTCGCCCACCGCCGCCTCTCTCACCAAAACGTCGGACACGCCGCTGAATACCGGGGTCGCCGTGCCGTTCACAGGTTCCTATCTGCACACCTACTCCACTACGAACGGCAGCGTAGATCTACAGACGGCCTCCAACGAACCGGTCGTGATCAGCCGTTCTATCGGAGCCGGTCGCGTGGTGATGATCGGCACCGATTTTTACACCTTGGGGACCGGGATGGACCGCGTCATCGCCAACGCCGTGGCCCTCGCCCAACCCGCGGTGTTCAACGATCTTCCGGTGAGCTCTCCCACCCTGCTCACATTCGCGGCGGGTGCCTGGACGGGATCTATCAGTATCCCGTTCACCGCGCCTGATGTGAGGATCCGTGCGACGATCGGTGTGGAAATCTGCGACTCGAATTCCTTCGCCGTGCAGTCGGCAGCACCACCGTCTCACAGAACCACGCTCTTCGCGGAGACGTTCGAAAGCGGGAGCCTCAATCCTGCCTGGTGGACCTCCACCGGCACCGGAAACTTCCGCACGCAGGTGACGTCCTCCCATTCCCCACACGCGGGCAGCCACCACTTGACGATGGACAGCGCCGCCAACGCCGCACGCAACGAGGCGACGCTGACACTCGATCTAGCTGGCAGAACCGGCGTGGTGCTCGATTTCTGGGCTGCGGGCTACAACGACGAACCCAGCGGCCCACCGCTCTCGCCCTTCAGCGGTGGTGCCGACTTCGACGGCGTGGCGATCAGCGCGGATGGAGTCACCTGGTGGGAGGTCCGGAGCCTGCGCTCGCTGCCGGTCACCTATGGCGAGTTCACCGTCGATCTCGATGCCGCCATCGCCGCCCACGGGATCGCTTATAATTCAGCGTTCAAAATCCGCTTCAACCAATACGACGATTTCCCGCTCACCACCGATGGCATAGCGATCGACGATATCACCCTCACCGCAGCCGATCCGCCGTCGGGCATTACGCTGGCAGTCCCGCCCACGACCACGGAAGGTTCGGGCACACTCAGTGGGACGGTTTTTCTAGCAAATCCCGCCGCTGGAGATCTGACAGTTAGCCTGACGTCCCAGGCTGCCGCGAAAATCACGGTGCCTCCATCAGTCATCATTCCTGCCGGCCAGAGCTCAGCGCCATTCGATCTGACGGTGCTTGATGATACGTTCATCGACGGAGACAAAACCGTGGGACTCACGGCGACTGCCGCCGGTTATGCGGAGGCATTCACCAGCATTCAGGTCGCGGACAATGATGGAGGCGCGATCACCCTCACGCTGCCCGCCTCCACCACCGAAGATGGCGGCAGCGTGATCGGTTCGCTCACGCTGAGCACTCCGGCGCTGGCATCGCTCACGTTCCAGCTATCGTCCGATTCACCGCAGGTCGCCCAACCGCAGCCCGGCGTCACGGTGCCGCGTGGTGCCACCACGGCTTCGTTCCAAGTGACGATTCCGGACGATGCAATGGTCGATGGCGATCATACCGCCCAACTCATCGCCACCCTAACTGCGTGGACTTCCGGCGGGAGTTACCTGCTCGTCGTGGACAATGAAAACCGCGATCTGACACTGACCATCCCAGCCGCCTACCGCGAGACGGACCCGGCGAAAACCGGCACCGTCAGCCTCGGCGGCCTGGCAGCTTCGGATTTGATAATCACCCTCCGGTCCGACCACGTTTCCGAAATCACCGTGCCGGGCAGCGTCACGATCCCCGCTGGACAAAGTTCCGTCACCTTCCCGCTGGTTGTGCAGGACGATCTTCTCGCAGACGGACCCCAACCCTTCTCCATCAGCGCCAGCGCACCCACCTTCAACGATGCCGCCGCCAGTGGCACGGTGCGCGACAACGAGGCCCATCATTTCACCTTCGAGGCAATCGGCTCACCCCAGTTGAACAACGGACCCACCCCCGCGATCATCTCCGCTCGCGACGCCTCCGGTGCGGTCATGACGGACTACGATTCCCCGGTCAACCTGACTGCCGCAGGTGACAGCGGCAATCTAGCCATCACTCCCGCCGCAGCCGGCCGTTTCATCAACGGAGTCTGGAATGGCAGCGTGCGGATCGATGCCATTGGGACTAACGTGGTCATCGTCGCGGACGATGGGATCGGCCATGCCGGAGCGAGCAATTCCTTCGAGCTCGTCGCAGGCCAGATCCATCATTTCACCTGGGACATTATTCCATCTCCCCAGTCGATGGACACGCCGTTCGGTGCGACAGTCCGCGCGGTGGATGAAAACGGAGACACGGTGAGCGCCTACAACGGGATCGCCAATCTCTTCGCGCTGGCGGACAACACGAACTCTCCACCAGAAACCGGCAGCGTGAACGAAATCCCTATCCGTCCCGCCCACAGCGGTTCGTTTACCGACGGCGTCTGGACCGGGGAAATCTCGATTCCCGTTTCCGGAAACAACCTAACACTCCGCGCGAGGGCGGGAACCGCATCCGGAGATTCCAGCACCTTCACCGTGACTCCCACGCCGGAGCCACCCTCCAATGTTGACGCGGTATTCTCCGAACCCTTCGAAAGCGGCACGCTCAATCCCGCCTGGTGGTCTTTGACCGGAACAGGAAATTTCCGCACCCAGGTGACGGGTTCATTCTCACCGCACGCCGGGATCTATCATCTGGCGATGGACAGCACCTCATCCTCTGCTAGAAATGAAGCCACGCTCACGCTCGATCTGGTGGATAGAACCGGCGTGGTCCTGAAATTCTGGGCAGCGGGTTATAACGACGAGGCGAACGGACCACCGCCCGCTCCTTTCAGCGGCGGCGCGGATTTCGATGGCGTGGCGATCAGCGCGGATGGAACCACCTGGTGGGAAGTGCAGGGGCTGCGGTCATTGCCCTCTACCTATGGCGCGTTCACCGTGGATCTCGATGCTGCCATCGCCGCCCACGGGATCACTTACAACTCCGCCTTCAAAATCCGTTTCAATCATTACGACGACTTCCCCCTCACAACGGATGGCATCGTGATCGACGACATCACCGTCACGGCAGATTTCGCGACTGGCTTCACATTCACCATACCCGCCCAAGTTAGCGAGACAGCGGGCGCCGTGACCGCGAGCGTCACTCTGGACGCGATGGCCGGGGAGGAAACCGTTATCCTCCTCACTAGCTCCGCTGCGGCCAAAATTTCCACCGCCCCGTCGGTCACCGTTCCAGCAGGTGAGACCGGCGCGGGTTTCATCCTGCACGTCTTGGACAACCCGATCACCGACGGCGACCGCACGGTCAGCATCACGGGTGTTATTTCCAACAAACCGCCGCACGCCGCCAGGATCCTCGTCATCGATGACGAAACCCTGCCGATCGACCTGACCGCACCCGCCGTGGTGGCGGAAGGCAGCACCGGGCATTTCGCCACCATCAGCCTCGCTGCCGCGCCATCGGGAGTGGTGACCGTGAACCTGACCTCCAGTGATCCCGGTGAACTCAGCGTCCCGGCAAACGTCGTTTTCCAACCGGGACAAACCAGCGCGACCTTCCCGCTCACCATCATCAATGATACGGAAATCGACGGCACGCAGACCGTCATCCTGACTGCCACAGTCGGCAGCTGGGCCGGAGCGGAAACAACCATCCTGGTAATCGACAACGAGAACCACCTTCTAGTGTTAGCCGGCCCCTATCCGGCCTACGAGGGGATTACTTCCAGCGGAACCGTCCAGATTTCAGGCACCCTGCCTTCCGAACTAACTGTGGTGCTCGCCTCATCGGATCCCACGCAGTTCGCCGTCCCAGCCAGTGTCGTCATTCCGGCGGGCAGCACCAGCGCCTCGTTCAACGCGGTGCCGGTGGACGACTCCGCATCGGACGGCATCCGCTCTGTTACCATCACCGCCTCCGCTCCCGGCTTCCAGGATGCCACGGCGGAGACCGCCGCCTACGACAACGATGTCCATCACTTCTCCATCAGCCCGATCCCTGCCGCGGTTATCCGCGGAGCTCCTGTCAGCGCGACCTTTTCCGCCCGGGACGTGGACGATTCCATCATCACGGTTTTCAGCAGCGCGGCCTCTCTGTCAGCCAGCGCGGGCGGCAATCCCATGCCCATGACCCCGGCGGTGACAGGAAATTTCTCGGCCGGCTCGTGGACGGGAAACTTGGTTTTCAACAATCTAGCAAACGGCGTGGTTCTGACAGCCAGTGACTCCGCAGGCCACAGCGGAGCCAGCAACAGCTTCTACGTCGGCGTCGGCCCAGCGACCTCGCTGAGCTGGGATCCGGTGCCCACCAGCGTGGAAACCAACAGCCCGTTCGACGCCACGCTCCAGGCAAGGGATGCCTATGGCAGTGCGGTCACTGGTTTCAACGGCAGCGCCAGCGTCTCGCTCGGTGCCTCGCAGCGCACGACAGGAGCCGGCTCCAACACCACTAGCCAGCCGCTCCACACCCTTGCGCAGGAATCCCGCAGCCAGACGATCTATACGGCTGGCGAGTTGGGAGGTGCGGGAAAGCTAACAGGAATCGCGCTGGACGTCGCGCAGATCCCGGGTCTTTCCCTCACGCGTTTCACCATCCGCATCCGGCCGACATCCCTTTCCACCTACGCGGCCCCCGTCTCATGGGAAAGCTCGGGCTGGACCACCGTTTTCCAGTCCGACGTCGGCATCACCCACACCGGCTGGGTTTTCCTTCCGTTCAGCACGCCCTATCAATACAGCGGCAGCGGAAACCTGATGGTGGATTTCAGCTTCGATAACTCCGCCAACGGATCGGGCGGACTGGTGAAAGGCACCACCACCGGGTCCTTGCGGACGTATTATTTCTACTCCAGCGGCGTCCACGGCGATCCTCTCAATTGGTCAGGAACCTCACCCGCAGGTTTCACTTCCACCACCGTGCCCAATCTCCGGCTGAGGGTCGAACGCGCGCTGGCAGTTAGTCCGGCGATAGTGACATTGGAAAACGGGATGTGGAGTGGCTCCATCAGCACCACCGCAGCCGGTTCCGGGCTGACAATGACAGCGGATGCAGCGGACGGGCTGACAGGAGAGAGCAATATTTTCACCTCGGTTCCCAGCGCGATCATGTCGGTCACTCCTGCATCGCCGCTGAGCGCATCCGGCCCCTATTTCGGCCCATTCACTCCTGCGGAGAAATCCTACACGCTCACCAACACCGGCGACTCCCCACTCGTCTGGTCCGCGGAAAATTCCTCCGCGTGGCTCGGCATCTCCAGCACCGGCGGCACACTCGCTCCCGGAGCGAGCACCACCATCGTGGCGACACTCGTCGCGGAGACGCTCAATCCTGGCACCTACTACGACACCATCACCTTCGCTAACACCATCAACGGGCGCGGCAACACCAACCGCGTCATCTCGCTCGATATCATCCTGCCCCCACCGGTCACCTCACCGGAGCCCCTCTTCACCGCAGGCGCGGAAAACTCCCTTGGCTGGCTCACCGTAAACGGCGCCGGCTCATACGAAATCCAATGTTCCGACGATGTTGATTTCACCAACCCACAAAGCAGCGGCTGGATCAGCGGCACCAGCCACACGTTCACCAATCTACCGGACGGCTCCGCCCTCTTCTATCGAGTCCGCTGCCGGATCATCCCTAGCAACATCGACAGCGGCTGGAGCGCCACCCTCGTCTCCACCCAGGACGCGAGTCCTCCGGTGCTCACACGGTCCACGCCCGCCGTCACCGCGGATCCGATCCTCGTCGTGCGGGGAGAAACAAACGATGTCACTTCCGGCGTTTCTTCCGTTTCCGTCAACGGCCAACCGGTGGAAAGCTCGGATGGTTTTGCCACCTGGAACACGCTGCCGATGCTGCTCGTTCCGGGCGAAAACTTCATTTCCATCACCGCTGCGGACAGCGTCGCCCAAGCGAACATCATCACAGAGGCGTGGACCGTCACCTACACCGGCCCCGCCACCACCGATGCCGACGGCGACGGACTACCCGACATTTGGGAAAGCGCCCACAACCTGAATCCAGCCGACAACGGCGGCGCCGATCCGCTGCAGGGCAGTGCCGGAGATCCCGACCGCGACGGCATTTCCAACCTGCTGGAATACGCCCTCGGCCTCGATCCGTCATTGACCGATCCTGCCGGACTGCCCGTCACCGCACTCCAAACCAACCTAGCGGATGGCCTTCTCTATCTCACCTTCCAATACCGCCGACTCATCGCGAGGGACGGGCTGCAATACATTGTCGAAACCCGTCCGGATCTTGTAGCCACTGCATGGGACGGCACCGCTGCGGGCACCGAGGAAATCAGCGTGACGCCTAACGGAGATGGCATTACCGAGAACTGCGTGGTTAGAATCCTGCCGTCGGTCGCCAGCGCGCCACGCAAGTTCGTGCGGCTGCGCGTGATCGCCGATTGAGCCCATCAGAAACCATGTCGATCCCACGAAAAATCGCACTCTTCGGCGGCACCTTCGATCCCGTCCACCTCGGCCACATTCATCTCGCCTCGCTGGCGAAGGACACGCTGGCACTCGATGAAGTCCGTTTCCTCCCCTGCCGGATTTCCCCGCACAAGACGGACGCACACCCGGCAGACGGCGGGGAACGCTGTGAAATGCTCCGTCTCGCCACGGCGGATCTGCCGTGGGCGGTGGTGGATGATTTCGAGCTCCACCAGCCAGCGCCCTCGTTTTCCTATCAGACAGCGGAAGCGATGTCCTCCCGTTTCTCTGGCAGCCGGCTGTTCTGGATCATGGGTGGTGACCAGTGGGAAGCGCTGCCGGGATGGAAACATCCGGAGCGCCTGGCAAAATGTGTGGAATTCATCGTCCTGCCACGCGGTGAAACCATCCGGCCGCGCGAGGGATACCAAATGCACGTGGTGCGGGGCGCGCACCCGGCGTCCGCCACGGCCATCCGGCACGCGATCACCAGCGGCGATGCCGGCCATCGGTGGCTGCACCCGGGAGTCGCCCGCTGGATCACCCGGAAACGTCTATACCCCGGCTGATACCTTCCCACGGGAAAGTCCGAATCTCCACAGCCAGACAAACATCAGCAGCAGCGCGGCGAGGCCGACGTGTGCCACCTGCACCCAGCTATAAATGTGAA
This sequence comes from Verrucomicrobiales bacterium, assembly GCA_038204755.1. Taxonomy (GTDB): domain Bacteria; phylum Verrucomicrobiota; class Verrucomicrobiia; order Verrucomicrobiales; family Akkermansiaceae; genus Luteolibacter. The sequence goes on along the minus strand of JBBRCO010000004.1, from coordinate 41,450 downwards.
TGCGGGCCATGATCAGGCCTAGCAGCATCTGAGCGATCACGATTCCCAACACCATCTTCTCCACCTTGCCAGGGCCGCCCTCGCGATGGGCTTTTGTCAGATACCAGGCCCACACCGAGAAGCCCAGTACCGCCCACGAGAAACTGCGGTGGAGGAGATACATCCACGAGCGTTCCAGTTCCGGAATCCAGGTGGAGCGCGGGGAATCGAGGTGGAATTTCGCCAGCTCGTCTGTCAATTCCCGCACTTTTGAACCCATGATTCCCTCGATCACGATCACCGCCAGCAGCATCGTCACCAGCAGGCTGAGCCGCGCCCGCGGCCCGCTTTCCATGCGGATCTTCCACGGCTCATCCGTGCCACGCCACGCACAGTAGGTGAGTGTGCCTATCAGACTCATCGCCAGTGCCAGATGGGTCGTTAGCACTCCGGGAGAAAGCCCGCTGTAAACCACCCTCGCCCCCATCCAGGCGTTCACCAGCACCACCACCAACGAGGTAAAAGCCAGCCAGAATACCAGCGGCCGTTTTTCCCTCTGCCAGAACGCGGCGATGAATGTGGCCAGCGAAAAAAATCCAACAGGCAGGCTGAAAAGCCGGTTCGTGAACTCCGTCCATACGTGCCGCGGATTGAACTCCGCCCGCAGCGACTCGCGGGTGATCGCCGAGGGATCGCGGCCCATGCGTTGCGCCTTCGCCTGGAATCTTTCCAGCGGCAGCTTGTCGAAATTCACATCCTCCACCTTCGTCGGCGGGATCAGGCAGCCCCAGCACGTCGGCCAATCCGGACAGCCCATCCCCGCTCCGGTCACCCGCACGATCGGCCCCACGAACATCAGGGCCAGCACGGAAATCAGGGCAGCGGTGGCCAATTTTTGGAAGCGCGTCATCGACATGCCCAGACCATGGTGAGGCCGCCGCACTTTTCCAGAGAAAATCCGGGTGAACGCTACCGGTGGGCGGCATTCGTTACCCGGAGCTTTTTCATCGCGCCCATCGCACCCATCGCGCCGACCGTCAGGCAGAGCAGCATTCCGAGCCAGGCGTATCCACTGCCGGCGCGTTTCAGCTTCAGCGTGATGGCCATCGGGCGGTCGCCATCCACCTGCACGCTGCGACCGAACGTTAGAACGGTACCGCGTTCCGGCAAGGTGACATCCAAGGCCACCGGTGCGGGCTCGGCGGCGAGCTGTTGGGTGACGATGCGGTTGGCGATCTCCTTGAGCGCGGAGTTTTCATCGGCGGTGTTGCCTTCGAGGAAACGGTCGAACTGTTCGGGGTCGTAGTTGAAGCTTCCGCGCAGGACAGGGTTCGCCTCGGCGGCGCGTTCGAGCTGTTCGTTAGCGGCGGGAGCGTTCGACGCAATGTTGTCCAGCGAGAGCTTCTGGCGGCGCGTGTTCAGGCCGAGCACCGCTTGTTGGGTTTTCAACTGGCGGAGCTGCACGCGGGCGTCCTCGCCGGATGCTGCGTCTAGCTGGTTGCTGCGGACCGCGTTGCTGAAGGCGAGACTGGCCTTTTCCTGATCACCGGCAGCGAGCCAGCCGTTCGCCTGATCGAGCAGGGCGACGGCGCTTTTCGAATCGCTCTGTTTTTTACTCCGGACGAACGACTGATAGTCCTCCAACCGGAACGAGCCCATCGCTTCCTGTTGTTTCAAATCGAAATCGCCGCCGTGATCCGCCATTCTCCAGCCTTCAGGAACGAGCACGCGCCATGTCAGATTTTCCATCGGCACATTTAAAATAGGACCTTCCAAACGAGAGCCCTTCGAGGTGCCGGCGGAGTAAACAAAGCGCACCGTGGCCGGGCGTCCGACTTCTGGTGGTGGAAAAACATAGAACAACCACTCTTCGCCCTCGCGGACCAGCGTGGCTCCCTCGTCATTGACGAGCACATTGAAGAGCGCGGCCTTCTTCGGCAGCTTCAAACGCAGCGTTCCTTTTCCAGTGACCTGCATCTTCAAGTCAACGGCAGTTAGAGCATCACCATCGGGCGACATCAACGTCATGAGACTGCCGTCCGACACACGGAGTTTCTGAAGCTCCGCCAATTGATGGCGTTTCAAAATGACCGGCAGCGGTCCTTCGGGATCCGCCACCCGCCAGGCCATCAGCGGCGCGACATTTCCGGCCACCTGTCCGAGAGTGGATTGCAGCACCGCCCAGTCCGCTTTCTGCCAGCCACGCGGAGGCGTGCCGGATTCCAGTTCGAGCCTGCCCCCGGCGCGCACGGCGACGAAGTAGGAAAGCTTCTTCACATTTTCCAACACGATCGGCTGGATGACTTCCGTGCCGTCATCCTTGCTGGCGCGCTGGTATTCAATGTCCACGCTGGTTTCCCCAGCCACGCCGCGTTGGAAACGGATCTCCCACAGCCCTTCCTGGCCCTCGACCGGCACGAAGTCGGCCACCGCCGCACCACTCGCCCGCACGGTGGCGGCGGAGGTGGCGTCGAGGCCGGGGATTTTCACACGCAGGGATTTGAGCGACGCATTTTCGATTTTATAACCGATCACCGCCCGCGTCAGCATCTGGCCTTCGCGCAACGTCGCTTCATGATAGACCTGCGCGGTCACCCACGCATCGAGCCGGCTGATGGCAAGATTGAGCGACCAATCGCTCTGCAATAACCGATAGGCCAGCGCACCCGGACGCGAGGCGGCGCGGGCGGAGTCTTCCGGCGCATCGGCGAGTTCGCGGGGATCGAGCTGGGAAACGTTCCTGCGGTCCACCGTTAGCACCTGCAAGCCCCGCTCAGGCACGATGGTGACCACTCCTGTTTCACGCGAGGCCTCGCGCAGCGAGAGCCGCGGCACGGCCCACTTCGCCCGCGCTCCCGGCGGGCGACCGGTTAGCGTGAGGTTGAACTCGCGCTTGCCGATGGTTTTTCCTGCCAGATGCAGCGTGAGAATGCGGGTGGTGCCGCTCTTGCCTTCCGTCCAGTGGCCGAGCCCCTCACCGGTCGCGCTTTCGATTTCCAAGCCATCAGGAATCTCCACCGCCAGCCGGAATACGCCCGAGCGGGTGATTGTGACGGTTAGGTCCGTGGCCAGCACCATCCGGTCCTCGCCAAGCGAAACAAGCTGCCACGACTCCGCCCGCAGTTCGGGCGCGACCGCCGCCACCTTGACGCGGGCTTTCACATCTCCCGATCCATAACGGAACGCATTTTGCAACAGCACCAGCGGATTCCCTTCCTTGTCGCGAGGGATGAGTTTTCCGCCGAAATCCTCCGGGTTCACCCGCGAGAGCCCCTCAACATTCACCGTCTCCGGTTGCGCATCCTCGCCGAATGCCAAGGCGAGAAATCCGACCTCACCCGCCGCGCCGTTCACGCGGACCGGTTCAAGTTCCAGATTCATCGGCAGCGCACCTTCGCCGCGCTGGGTTTCAATCGTTAGAGAAAACGCCTTGTCCTGCGCCGGTTCCACCGACACGCGAAGCTCACGTTTTTCGGGATCGAAACGCCACGAGCCGACCGGACCGTCGCCTACGTCGCTGACCGTGAAACCATCCGGCACGCTCATCACCAGCGAGGAAACACGCCCTTGCGCCGGACGGATCGATACCCGGTGCCTGCCGTTCACCACGCCCGGTCCGGGAAGGAAAAGGTTGGAAACTTCGGAGAAAAACTTCATTTCCTCGGCTCCGAGATCGCGTTGTTTCGGACGCGCCTGAATGGTCACGGGATTCGCGGGTCCCAGCACCATCATCGCACCGCTATCAGTGGCAGCAAGTCCTGACAGAACCTGCGTCCCGGCTGCCTCGTTAGAGAAAAACTCCCAGCCCGCTTGATCCCAGCGCACCGTCACCTGCCGCATCGCCGCCGGTCCGCCGGGCAGCGGCCAACCTTTCACCGGATCAGCAAGTGGCATTTCGAAAGTGGCTTTGCCAGTCAGACGTCCGCTGTTATCCGCGACGATGAAATAGGCGTCCGCGCCGCCGGATGGAGCTTTCACCACCCTCAGGCCCGCGCCTTCGAAGCCACTGAGAGTCGCCGGTGGCTGGAGCAGGAGAAATCGATCACCCGCCGTTCCCCGCAGGGTGATTTCCATGGTGCCATGCAGACGGCCGTCGCGGATTTTCCAGTCGTGGACGATCGATTCCGCGGGCTTCACTCCGGGGATTTCCTCGGCATCGGCTTGATTGGAAAATAACGCTGCTAGAATCATCATCGCCGCCACCGCTTCCGTGACCTTCGTGCCACGCGCATCGCGGATCACCTGCCAGACGCGAGGCAGCAGCCACCACAAGCCAATCGATGCGATCATGCCGAACGACAGCGCGGCACCACCCCGGATCGAGAAAAACGCCGCAAGTATCAGCGCCAGTCCACAAGTCACCCAGATTGCAGCCTTGGCCACCCGACCGAAGACCATCGCGCCGACTCCCAGAACAAACAGCAGCCACATCCCGACTCCAGTCCGCGCCACCCACGGCGCAACGTTCCCCATCTCCACAGCCACTACGCTGCCCGCTGCGACGACCGGTGCCGCATATTCCAAAACAGCCGCATTTGGACGACCATGAGCGGCTGCTGACAGACCCATCGCCATGGCGACAGCGATAAAGGCAATCGCACTCAGGATCGTGGAAATCCTCCTCACTCCCGCAGGTTCGCCACTTCCCAACACCAATGCCGCAATACCTAACACGACAAGCATGACAAGTCCTGCCAGATGCCTTCCCAGCCATTCCCATCCGGTCTCCGCGAGCACCGGTTTCACCAACTCCGCCGAGCCGCCGCGCGGCACGAGTTGGCGGCCTTCATCGCCGCTCACCGTCCACTCGCCGATCACCACCGGTGCGGCTAACACCGGCGCGGCCAATATCGGCCGCGTTGCTTTTTCCGAACGCGCACCGTATCGCAGGGCGACTTCCACCGCTTGGTTAGGATCGGTTTTCAGCGGCAGCGGAATCAATGTTTCACCGCCATCCGAACGCGCGTTCACCGCCTCGCCGTCCACCTTGGCCTCCCACAGCGCCACACCTTTCGGCAGCACCATGCGCAGTGCATTCCGGCCCTTCGATTTCACGAAAAACCGTGCGTCCGTCACCCATTGTCCGTCACGCGAGACCTGGCTGGAGAGCTTGAGGAAATCGACGACCTGCTCGACCGTCTCACCCTGCTCGAACCACTCAATTTTCATCCCGATCTTGAAATCACGCGCCGTGTATTGCCACGCCGCCAAGGTCGGTGCGCTGCTCAGCAGGCGGAACTCGGCAGGCAGTTCGCTGGCATCGATCGCCAGCAACGGCCCTTCGCTCACCGGTTTTTCAAAATTCACCTGCAGCGGACTGACCACCTGCACATATCCACGCTCCGCCTGCACATCGAGCGGACGAACCCCGCCTGGAGTTAGATTTCCACCACGGGCGCTCATCGGTTGTTCAAAAGTGAGCAGCACGGTGCCGGTTCCCAACACCGGACGCGATAGCGGGACGATCACCACATTCCCCTCGCGCCGCCAGTCGCGGCCGACGTTCTGACCGGTAACATCAATGTTGCCGATCCCTTCCGGCACGGAAATCCGCCACATGTTAGCTGGCGCACCGACCACAAAGTAGTTGATCAACACGCTGCCGTAAGCTGCGCCCGCCTTGAGCGAGTAGAGATGGAAAACGTCCGCCTGCACGCTTTGACCGAGCGCTTCGATCGTCAAACCGACTTGCCATTCGCCATCGCGCAGGCGGAACGATTGTTGCAATCCCCCGGTTTTCTTCGGGAAAAATGTGATCGGCACTTCCGCCACGCCGTTGGTTTTTCCAGCGACCAAACGATAGCCCGCAGCCGCCACCGCGCCGATGTAGCCACGGCGTGACTTCGCTCCGGGAAATCCGAGCGCCGGAAGTTCCCATGCTCCGGCCTTCGCCGCATCGTTCTTTTCCAACTTCACGCTGACAAGCTGGCGGTCTCCAACAGCTTGTTTGAAAATGAGCTTCAGGCGGCGCTTGCCATCCTTCACGTCGCTGCCCACCGCGTAATCGGCGACTTGTGCGCCGGTGACGGATGCCACGGCATATTCCGCCGGAATCTCGATCTCCCACTCACGCAGCGGAGCCTCGCGGATGTCGAGTTCCAGATCGCTGGTGATGCGCCTATCGGTTTCGGCGAGCTCGTAAACCGTCACCTCGGTCACGCCGATTTCCGGCAGCACCTGATCCGCCTGGATCGCGTAACCGTAGTCGGTGGAGGGAAATCGATAGACGAACACCTGCCGCAGTTTTTCATCCACGCCGCCGGGAAATTGTCCGGGCGCGAGCTGGATCAAGCCGCGGGCGTCGGCGACTTCGATCCTTACCGCGCCTTCGTTCGCCACCCGCAGCCAGCCGCTGTGACGCAGCGCGCCGACCGGAGCCATGCGCAGCGCTTCCGCCCGCACCGGGAAACTGCCCAGCGCGGATTGCGCTTCGATGGTGATGCGTCCGCTGCCCTCGATCGGGCGGCTGAGTTTCACTTCCAGACGCCTCACATCGCCATCCTGACGCACCGACCAACCGAGCACCGGCTCGCCGGAAACAGATAGAACCTCTCCGGGGCCATTGAGCGTGAGGGAGAGTTCGGATAATTTTCCCTGGAGCACGCGCAGGTCCACCACGGTCATCTGGCGCAGCAGACCACTGCCCACGCGGACATCGCTGGTTTCGGAGCTGGAGAAAAACAAAGCGCCGTCGGCCACTGCATCTGCTGCGCGCCAGGCCATCGCTGCTTGGCCGTTCGCGGGGAGGAAACCGCGCCAGTTTTTGCCATCGCGTTCAGGCACGACGGCGAGTTCACGGCTGAATGAAACGCCTTCGCCCAGGCCTTCGATCCACAGGGGGACGACGACACCAGCGGGCAGTTTGAAATTGAGCGTGCTCCAGTCGCCCTTGCGCGTCACCGGCACTTCGATATCGAGAGCCACGGGAAATTCTCCGCTGCGTTCGGCGACGAGATCATAGACAAAAGTTCCATCCTTTTCCCGCAACGCCACATGCCAGCCATCGCCGGAAACGGTGCCGGACAACGCCGCGCCACCGGCTAACAATTCAAGCGCCGAGCCTTCCGCCAGGGCGCGGGCCTTGCCGGTGAGGTGGAATGAAACGTTGCCGCCGTCTGTTGATTTTTTACCGATGACCATCACGTCCATCAGCTCCATGCCGCGTGAGCCGGAGCCGCTGGGGGAAACTTCCACGTTCACCGCCGCCGCGCTGGTGCCGATGAACTGATGGGAATCCGCATCGCGGACGGGGGCCAGGCCTTCGGCTTTTACGACGCGCAGATCGACGCCGGTGTCGGTGGTAACTTTGAGGGCGATGGAAAATCCGGTGGCGACGCTGGGAGTGGGTAAAAGCAGACTGGCGGCATTCCTTTCGATTTTTTGGCGGGTTATGACGACGACGTTGAGATCGGTGGGGCCTTTTCCATCAATTAATGTCGGACGCAAATCAAGGAAGCGCGAGCCGTCCTCAGTCACGCGGACCGACCAATCGCGCAGGCCATCGCCAGTGACATCGGCCACCTCTCCTTCTCCGCTGAGGCCGAGGGTAAGGGTTTCCGGTTTGCCCTGATGGATGTGGAAGGAGAGTCGTTGTTCGCCGGTGATTTCGAATAGAGATGCCTTCGCATCGACTTCGGCGGTGGCGGAGAAGAAGAGCGGGGCCTCCTTCGGCGCTTTTTCGATGGGGAGGATGACAACGCGGTCGGTGGGTTCCTGGGCGAGCGAGATTCCCATCAGGGTGATCAAGGCGAATAGCATTTTCATGTCGGTTGGTTTTCTATCACGGACTTGGAGCCGTGTGGGTAAAGGGTGTGTAAATTTGGACTGCGGCAGGCTGCTGCCGCTTTGGGTTCGCAGACTGCTGCGAACTGCCCTCGCCAGCAGGCTGGCTAGGGAAAAGCGGCAGCAGGCTGCCGCAGTCCAAGGAAATCTATTATTTCAGCCGATCGATCACATGCAGCATGTCCGCGATGCGGGGGCTGCTGCCGTAGAATTGTTTGACGAGTGAGTGGGAGCCGGAGAGCTGTCGGAAATCGATGGCATCCGCGAGCGGGCCGCCCTTGAGTTTCTCGGCGGCGAGCATCGAGAGTCCGGCGAGCTGCATCGACGGTGTGGCGCGGTCGAATACCTGGGTGGTGGATTCAAAGGGCATGGTCCATTTGCGTTCGACCATCTCGCCTTTCGATGTATCGCGGAATCGCACACTCACCTCGCCGATCTCGCCGCTGCCCTGCGGCAGGGTTTCGACTTGATAGATCGCGACTCCTGCTTCCTCTGCGGCGAGTTCCGCAGCATCCACGGCGTCGTTGCGGAAATCCTCGGTTTTCAATCGGTCTTTCTCGAAGCCGATCAACTTGTATCGGCCGACGCGGTCCGGATTAAAATGCACCTGCACTTTGACGTTCTCCGCCGCCGGGCGGAAGGCACCGGCAAGTTGGCGGGCGAAGGTTTCGTTCGTCGAATCACCCACGACGTAGTAACGCCCATTGCCATTGCGGGCGAGTTCGGAGAGCAGGCGGTCGTTCACTCCATCAGCACCGATGCCGGCGATGTCGAAGGCGATGCCTTGTTGGCGCAGCGATTTCACGCGCTCGGCGAGGCGTGCAGGATTCGCATTGCCGAGATTGGCGGCCCCATCGGTGAAGAGCACGATGCGGTTCTGTTCGCCAGCGGGATGCGGGCGGGCGGCCATTTGTTCCGCCAGATTGATCGCCTGTTCGAGATTGGTGCCGCCTTCGCTGGCGGTTTGGTTGACGAGGTCGCCGAGTTTTCCGGCCTTGTCGCCGGTCCAGTTATCAGCCAGCAAATGCGATTCACGGGAGAAGCCGACGACCGTGATGTGATCGTCAGGGGTGAGCAATCCGCCGAGTTGTTTGAGCGCGTTGGTCATCGCGGCGCGGCGGTCCTCGCGCACCATCGAGCCGGATTGATCGACGAGCAATGTGAGCCGGAGCGGCTGTGAAGCGCCGCGTCCGGCAGCGGCGGTTTTCAGCGAAACACGGACGAGATTGCGGCCGGGGATGATCGGATGGGCCGATTGCTCGATCCTAGCAGCAACCGGTTCGTTGGACGCAGGAGCGGGATCGCCGTAATCCACGGCATTGTAGAATTGCTCCACCTTGATCGCAGCGGGATCGGGGCGCTCGCCCTTTTCCAGCGCGGCCTTGGCGATCTGGAATGAGGAGTCGTTGATGTTGAGGGAGAAAGTGGAATAGGGTTCCTCGGTTGCGGCGATTTCTTCGATGGATTCGAGCGGGGTGATTTTTGCTGCGTTGGTTTTAGCAGCCTCGGGCAAAACCTCGTCATTCTTTGCGGCCTTCGAATCGATTCCTCTAAAAAGATACTCGGAAGTGTAATTGGAACGGATTTCATACTCGGTTCCGCCTGATTTTCCGGGTTTCGAAGTATCCCAATATTGGTCCAGCTTTTCATCCAAGGCGCGATCTGGCTTCTGCGATTTCTGGGTGTGTTCGTATGTCTGAGCAGGACTGGTGCGGATGGAATCTTCTGCTTTGCCGGTGGCAGTCTGAGCGGGTGACGGCAGTTCGTTCGCGACCGCAGCGCCATCGTTGAAGCTCAAGTTTGCATTATCACCCGTGGCCATGGCACCGCCGACGGGACCATTCCCCGCGCTCATTTCTGCTGGTGCGGGGGGATTCTGCGCGCTTTCTCTCCTGGACAGTTCCTGCTTGGCGACGCTGCTGAAATTCGGAATGTCCTGTGTTTGCCGGTCGCTCGATCTGGCGGGAGCTGTTGGAATGGCAGCCGACTGAGGCAATCCAAGTTTTTTCCCGGTGCCCTGTTTTAAATCGGTGCCGAGTTCTGCCGTGGTGGTTCCCCCCCGGCCCCCATCAGCATCCGCTAGGGCGAGCCCGTTTCCTTCCGCCGTTCTGGAATCCCAATCGACGTTTTTCTCACTGAGATCCTTGCCTTCATGCCCCAGACGGTTGGTGACGCCGTCCGCGTCGGCACGTTCGGCGAGGTACGATGACGATTTGGAACTACCGAAACTGCCCCCGACTGCTCTATGCCGTTCAGCAAATGGCTCGCGGGTCGAAGGTGCTTTGGCCTTGGCCATCACTCCGTCCGCAGCTAGCTCCAGATTCTGTGATTGTTTTTCTTGCACCTCGGGCGGCTCATCGGGCGCATCCTGGGCGATTTCGGCATTAAAATTTTCACCCGCCAGTTTCCCAGCTTCCTCCATTAGTTTGGACGGTTGCTGGGCACTACGACTCCGCCATGAGCTTGAACCGGCGGGCCCGTTCACTGGTGCTTCGAGATTCGGGACGTTGATAGGTTTCGGCGTTTCCTCGATCAGCTCCTTGGGCAACTCGATGGAGAGAGGCACCATTCCTACCCCTCCGGCACTTCCTCCCCTATCTGCTTCGATTCCCCTACCCAAGCCCCCTCGGAATCCTCCACTCGAGCCTCCTCCGCCAGGAAGAAAATCGAATTTCTCCTGTGCTTTGACCTTCCGCGACTTCTGGATAGAGGCATTTCCGGCTGAAAACACAGCGCCGAGGAACAACGTCAGCATCAAGCAGGCGGCGATGGCTAACAGGGCCCTCCGCCCGCCACGACGGATGCGGGCTTCCTTGTCAGGCTCCAGGCGGGCGACTTTTTCCTCGCCGAAGATTTCATCGAGGACCTTGCGTTTTTCCTCGGGGAGTTTCCACGAATTGTCGGGTTCGGCGGATTCGGCATCGGTGAGGAGGCCGTGGAGGGCACGCATGCGGCGGCGGAAGACGAGAAGTTCGGGGCGTTCTTCGCACAAACGCTCGAGCTCCGCAGCTTCGAAGGAGGATGCCTCACCAAGCACCCACGCAACGATGCGGGCCTCAAGAGGCTCGTCGTGGATGGTGTCGAATGGAGTGTCTTTCATTTGAAATTTGAAATTTTAGATTGATCAACCTTCGGCTGATTCCACGCCGAGGCGGCGGAGGGAGTCGGCTAGATTTTTGAGGGCGTGGTGGAGTTTGTAGCCTACGTTGCCGACGCTGAGGCCGGTGCGCTGGCTGATTTGGTCGTATTTGAGGCCTTCGTGGTATTTGAGGGAAATGAGGTGGCGGTCGTCTTCGTGGAGTTCTGAGACGAGGAGCTGGAGGGTGCCGATGGCTTCGAGTCTGCCGAGGGTTTGTTCTGGGTCGGGCGATTGGCTTTCCCATTCGCGGCCGGTTTCAAGGGTGGTTTCGCGTTTGCGGTCGCGGAGGTGGTTGAGGGCGAGGTTTCGGATGGAGCGGAAAAGCCAGGCGCGGGGATTGGCGACGTCTTCCCAATGTTCGTGGAGTCTGAGGAAAGCCTCCTGCACGAGGTCCTCCGCCGTCTCCCGCTGGCCGACGAAGCCGTGGGCGTAGCGCAGAAGCGGTGATTCCTCGGCAGCGAACACCTGGCGGAGCGTGGTTTTTTCCTCCATGGGTCGTTTCAGAGGGATCACGGTCGAACGAGCGGCCTCAGCCTGGGAGCGGGCGGTGGCAGTTTGAGTTTCCATGAAGCGGCGGGTGCGTGGTCATGCTTTACGAGTATGAAGACACAAGTGGCGGGATTTCCTTAGAAAATATTTTGGGAGGGTTTACCCCGAAGGCGCAGTGGGAAATGGCACTGGCGATCATAAAACATTGGTTTTGTAAGCTTTGCGGGGACCACTGGAAGCCGCAGGGCTCTAAAACGCAACCGCGCGCGGCGATGCGGGTGCTGCATTGCGCAAAAACTCCGCCACGGGTGGGGATGCAGGAGCTGCATGGCCACGCGCGGCGGGCGTGAGGGGCATCGCCCCAGGTGATTTCGGGGAAATTTCCGGGAAAATGAGAGGCTTGTCAGAAGGGGCGCGGGTGCTGCACGGTGCGCCTCCATGAAACGGGTGATCATTCATACGGACGGCGGCTGCAAGGGGAACCCGGGGCCGGGCGGGTTCGGCGCGGTGATGGTGTCCGGCAAGCATCGCAAGGAATTGGCGGCTGGCTACCGGATGACCACGAACAACCGGATGGAACTGCGGGCGGCGATCGCCGCGCTGGAGCTGCTGAGCGAGCCGTGCAAAGTGGAGCTGCACTCGGACTCGAAGTATCTGATCGACGCGGTTTCCAAAAAATGGATCGACGCCTGGAAAAAGCGCGGCTGGAAAACCGCGGCGAAGGAGCCTGTAAAAAACCAGGACCTGTGGCTGAAACTGCTGGCGGCGATGGCCGGGCACAAGATCGACTGGCGCTGGGTGAAGGGCCACGCGGGTCACACGGAAAACGAGCGCTGCGACGAGCTGGCGAACATCGCGGTGGCGGGCAAGAATCTGTTGGAAGATGTGGGATTCGAGGTGGGGCGGAATTGAAATGGAGATAGATAACAAATCACGGTTGGGCGCGAGGTTCGGGTTGTTCGGCGACTTGCACACGCGGTTTCTGCTGGATCACGCGCTGCGGGTGATGCCGTGGTTTCTGGAGCCGGTGCTGATGACCGGCTGGACGTTTTTGTTTTTCCTGATCGCGAAAAAGCAGCGGCGGGCGGTGGCGGGAAACCTGCGGGCGCTCCATCCGGGATGGGGCGCGTGGCGGGCGAGGCTCGGGGCGTGGCAGGTATTCTGGAACTTCGCGCTGACCTACGCGGACGGGCTGCGCTGCCAGACGGAAACCGGCGGCGTGGACTGGCTGGTGGAGGGGCTGGAACCGCTGGAGGATCTTTCCAACAGAAGTGAAGGCTGCATCATTCTAACGGCCCACATGGGGAATTACGATATTGCAGCGCCGATGTTCGCATCCCGGTTCAGCCGCACGCTTTACACGGTGCGCGCCCGCGAGCGGGAGCCGGAAACGCAGAAGATCCGCGAGGAGGAGATCCGGCAGAAGGAGGAGCGCTATCCGCATTTCCGCTCGCTCTACAATCAGGAGGGAAACCTGCTGGGCGTGGAGCTGGCCCGTCTGCTAGGCGATGGCAATATCGTGGCGGTGCAGGGCGACCGCGTGGTTTTCGACGTTTCACCGATGGACGTGGAGGTGGAGCCGGGGCTGCACATGCGCCTGCCGAAAGGCCCGCTGTTTCTCGCCCGGGCCACGAGCGCGCCGACGTTTCCGCTGTTCATCGTGCGCGACGGCTGGCGGCGGTATCGTGTGATCGTTTTCCCGCCCATCAAGCTGCCGCCGAGAAAACGCGGCGAGGACGATGAGGCGGCGAAAGTGTGGGCGGCGGCGATCCTGCGGGTGGTGCGCGAGCACTGGCGGCAGTGGTATGTGTTCGAGCCGCTGCTGACGCGGGAGTGAATTACGCGATTGTTGCCTTTTCCCGGGCGGAATTTCGGCTATAGGAGGAACATGAAATTTCAGTTCACCCTTGTTTTTTTGGCAATGCTCGGTGTTTGCGGTCCGCTGGCGATGGCCGCCCAGCCGGTGCCGCCGCTCAATCCGCCGAAACTTCCACTGAGCGTCGTGTTCCAGGGTGAGTCGAAATTTTATGCCGTCATCGCCAAGGCCGAGCGCGAAAACTGGCGCGCACTGCCGCTGAGCGAGCGGACCATCCGGGTGGCGCGGGAATTCGTCGGCACGCCCTACATCAACTACACGCTGGAGGTGGACGACAAAATCGAATCGCCGGTGGCCAATTTCAAGGGCATGGACTGCTGGACGTATTATGAAAACTCCTTGGCGATTGCCCGGCTGCTACGATACAAGCCGGCCCCATACAAGCCGCAGGATGTGCTGCAGATGGTGGAAATCGAGCGCTACCGGAGCGGCGTCTGCACCGGCAGCTATCTGAGCCGCATGCATCATCTGGAGGAAGTTTTCCATGACAACCAGCGCCGCGGATACGCCACCAACATCACCCCGCGCATTCCCGGAGCAGTCCGGATGCAGCGCGAGATCCGTGAAATGACGGTGGCATGGAAAAGCTACCGCTATCTGCGCTCGAATCCGTCGTTGATCGGGCCGATGGGAAAAATCGAAGCACAAGTCTCGAACCTGCCGGTCTATCATGTCCCGAAATCCAAGGTGCGCAACGCGGAGAAATACCTCCAGAACGGCGACATTTGTGCGATCACCTCAAATGCCCCAAACGGCTACACCTCGCACGTCGGGTTGATTCTCCGCATGGGAGACCGCGCCTATCTCACCCACGCCACCTCGGATCGCGACAAGGGCCGGATGGTGATCATCGACCGACCGATCAGCGACTACGTGAACAGCGCAAGCAAGCACGCCGGCATCATCGTCTGCCGTCCGAATGACGTGCCGCCATCCCCGCTCTGGCAGAGCAACGTGGCGAAGCAGTGATTTGCGCGAACAGGGCGATCTCATTTTGGAAGACCGCGCAGGCGGTGGCTCAGACGCCCGGGACAGGGTGGCTCGTTTTCTGAGGCTGGGGCTTGCGAGCGTCTTCTTACGGTTTTGACGATGTCCGGTTCCCGTCGCACTCCGCCTTGCACGCGGAGTTTCCGTCTGCTTTCCTCCGCTTCCCCGCAATTTCCGATATCCGACCTTCGCCATGTTCTTCCTCACCACCGCCATCGACTACACCAACGGCTCTCCTCACATTGGCCACGCTTACGAAAAGGTCCTCGCCGATGTGATCACCCGTTACCGCCGCCTGCGCGGGGATGAGGCGTATTTCCTCACCGGCGTCGATCAACACGGCCAGAAAGTCCAGCAAACGGCCGAAAAGGAAGGCATCGCTCCGGAAGAATTCGTCAAACGCACGACTCTGAAATTTTCCAATCTCTGGGAAAAACTCGACGTGAAATACGACGGCTGGGCCGAAACCACCGACGAGCGCCACAAAGCCTGCGTCCGCGGAATCCTCAGCGAGCTCAAGGAACAGGGCCAACTCTACAAGAAAACCTACGCCGGCCACTACTCGGTGCGGCAGGAGCAATTTCTCCAGGATCGCGACAAGGACGAGTCCGGTAATTTCGGCGCCGAGTGGGGCGAGGTCGTCGAAATCCAAGAGGAAAACTGGTACTTTAAACTCAGCGAACACACGGATTGGCTGAAAAATTTCCTCGAAACCACGCCGGACGTCATCATTCCCTCGTTCCGGAAATCCGAGCTGCTCAACGCTCTTGAGAAAAATACCGGCACCGATCTCTGCATTTCCCGCCCGCAAGAACGCCTGCGCTGGGGCATCGAGCTGCCGTTCGATGAAAACTACGTCACCTACGTCTGGTTCGATGCGCTCATCAACTACATCTCCTTCGCCGGCTACCACGCCGCTGCGGATTCCGGCCTGCCGGATTTCCAAAAAATCTGGTCGGACCGCCCCGTGCACATCATCGGCAAGGACATCCTGATTCCCGCCCACGGGATTTACTGGCTGTGTATGCTCCACTCCATGGGCTTCGCCGATGCGCAGATGCCCCAGCTCCTCGTCCACGGATTCTGGAACGGCCTCGGCGGTGACAAGATGTCCAAATCCACCGGCAACATCGTCGATCCTAACGAACTCGCCGACAAATTCGGCGTCGAAGCCGTGCGTTACTATCTGATGCGCGACATCGTCACCGGCCGCGATTCGAACTTCGATCTCGGCCGCCTCGTCATGCTCTTCAACACCGAGCTCGCCAACGAACTCGGCAACCTTTGCAACCGCGCACTCAACATGAGCCAGCGCTTCACGGAAGGCATCCTCCACCTCGGTGGCGCGTTGCAAACCGAGGACATCGCACTGCAGACGTCGCTCACCGGATCCATCGCAGCCTATCAGACCGCGATGGACGAATACGACATTTCAAAAGGCCTCGAAGCCCTCAACCGCCACGTCGTCCATTGCAATGGCTACGCCGAGCGCATGAAACCGTGGGAACTGAACAAGAACCCGGATAACAAGGAACGCGTCGCCACCATCCTCTATCACTTCGCGGAAAGTGTCGCCCACATCGCCGTGCTCATCTCCCCTGTCCTACCAGAGATCACCGCGAAACTCGCCGAACAATTCAATCTACCAGAGCTGACAGAACTCAAGCTCTCCGACCTCCGATGGGGCCTCCTCCCCGACGGCCACACCATCGGCAAGCCAAAGCCGGTGTTTCCAAGGATCGTAATCGAAGAGCCCGCCCCTTAACGGACCGCGGAATTCAGAGACGGCAACGTCCAAACCCGATTGGGGTGGGTGCCTCTTCGGGGAGCACAGGCGCCCTCGCCGGACACGGGCGGATGAGTCCGGCGATGATGGACGGGCATCCACATGGTCAGGAGTGGAAATTAGGCGAGGGCTTCAGTCCGTTATCACGGTTTTGAAGAATGGACTGAATTACTGACCTGATTTTTCAATGA
Source organism: Verrucomicrobiales bacterium (assembly GCA_038204755.1). Taxonomy (GTDB): domain Bacteria; phylum Verrucomicrobiota; class Verrucomicrobiia; order Verrucomicrobiales; family Akkermansiaceae; genus Luteolibacter. Next base: position 25,221 of record JBBRCO010000004.1, on the reverse strand, counting down.
TTGAAGATGAACTCCTTGGAGTTCAGCAGCGCCCAGAAGATATCTTCGAGAGTTTCCTTGATTTGGGCGGGTTCCTTCTGTTCGGAGACGGCGGCTTGTAACTTTTCCTTTTCAACGTCGGTGGGGGGGCGGCAGAGGACGGTGAGGTAGAGGGAGTCGATGATTTCTGCTGGAGATCTTTTCTGTTGGAGGAGGATTTCGACTTTCTTCCCCTGGCGGACGCGTTGCTGGGTGGTATCGCCGTTCAACAGGTGGAGGGCTTGGGAGAGGTTCGGCTCCATTTTCACCTCGCAGGAGCAGACGGTGGCGCGGCTGGCGCGGCCGAAGGTGGTGAGGAAATAGTTTGAGGTGTTTCCATCGGCGATCTGCACGGCGCGGGCACCGAGGGGCAGGCCCTTGAATTTGTTCGGCGTGGCGGTGACTTGGGAAATGCAGTCGAGCAGGACCTCGGCGCGCACGCGGCGGATCATCGCGTGGGAGAAATTCCGGGTATCGGTGAGGTTGGTCCCGTTGGTGCGGGTGGAGAGCTGATAGGTATGCGAAGTGCAGATATCGCGGACGAGCTTTTTAAAATCGTAGTTGTAGGAAACGAACTTCTCCGCAAGCGCCTCAAGAAGTTCGGGATTCGACGGCGGATTGGAAACGCGCACGTCGTCCACGGGATCGACGATGCCGACGCCGTTGAAATGCGCCCAGACGATGTTCACCACGTTTTTGGCGAACCAAGGATTCTCCGGCGACGCCAGCCAGTCCGCCACAGATACGCGGCGGGACTGCTTTGCTAGATCGGGTGTCGGACCGCCGAGGAACTTGGGTGCCATGTTCTTTTTGGTGACCGGATTCTGAATTTCCCCGCCCTCGTCGTAAACAATCCGCTCGCGGGGATCCTCGGCGGGCTTGCGTTTCACTTGGGCGAAAAACGCGGCGAAACTGTAGTAGTCATCCATCGTCCAGCGGTCGAAAGGGTGGTTGTGGCACTGGGCGCACTGGATGCGCGTGCCCATGAAAACCTGCGCGACGTTTTCCGTCAGTTTCAGCGTGTCCTGCTCGATCTGGAAAAAGTTAGTGGCGGGACTGGAGAACGTGCCGCCCTCGGCTGATAGGAGTTCCTGGACGAGTTTATTGAACGGCATGTTCCCGGCGACGCGCTCCCGGAGCCACTGATAGTAGTTGAGTGCGGCCTTGTAGGAAACCTGCTTGCCATCGGCATTGAAGGTGCGGATCTGCATGAGCTCGGCCCATTTCATGACCCACATTTCGGTAAACTCCTTGCGGCCTAGCAAGTCAGTCACGAGGGCGGCACGCTTGTCCTTGCGGGTGTCTGCCAGAAACCGCGCGCGTTCTTCCGGCGTAGGTGGCAGGCCGACGATATCGAGAAAGACGCGGCGGAGGAATGACGCGTCGTCCGCGAGATCGGACGGGATGATGCGCAGTTTGTTGAGTTTTTCGAGGACGTGGTTGTCCACGTAGTTGAACGGCGTGATTTCCGGTCGTGTGTATTTGAGATCCGCTGGAACGACGATGGCCTGTGAGCCTTCGGTGAACGTGTGAAAGCGGGCTAACAAAAACGCCTCGCCACGGTTCTTGGAAGCGGCGGTGCCTTCGCTGGGCTTGATGGTGGCGGAGTTGTCGTTCGAGGTGGAGAAGCGGGAAAGTGACGTGACATCGCGGTCGGTGCCGTCCGAGTAGAGGGCGCGCACAGTGATTGGAATGTGCACGTCGGGACCGGTGAGGACGAGTTGTTTCGGCTGCACTTCGATTCGGGTGGGCTTGGCGATTTCTCCCTCATCGAATTTTGCGCCGCCGCGGATCCACTGGACGAGGGTGTTATGGAACGGGCTGTCCTTTTTCATCAACTTGCCGCCGGTATGGGGCACGCTGCCGAGCGCCTTGGTGACTAGCAGGGATTCCTCGGGCACCGCGAGGTTGACCCGACGGCCAGCCATTTCGGTGGTGAGTCGGAAGTGGTCGCCCTTGGGATCGAAGCCGAAAAGCGAGAGGTGGAATCCATCCTGCCCGCGCGCGGAACCGTGGCAGGAGCCGGTGTTGCAACCGGCGGCGGTGATCACCGGCATGACATCGAGTTGAAATGAAATCGGGCGGGATCTCTCCGCATCTTTCACCGTGATGGGAACTTCGATGACGAGGCTGCGGTATTCGATTTTGAGAGTGGTGGAGCCGTCCTTTTTCGGAAGGAGCGAGGTGCCGGCGAGAGTGGCGAGCGATGGATCCGCAAGGGTGAGCTTCGATTGATGGGTGATATCGTGGGTGGAGGCGTCCTTGAAACGGGCGATCACGATAATCCTGTGAAAATCAGCGGAGGTCTCCAGGCTGACCTGTTTGGGAAATGCCTCGATCAACACAATCCGCGGGTCCGGCGCGGCGTCCCAACGCGGCAGGGCGGTTTTCGACTTCGGCGCGAGGATCTCCCCGTCCGGCCATGGCGCTCCGGCTGCGATCCATTTCTCCAAGACGGCGATTTCGGCGGGCTGGAGCGGTTCGCTTTTTTTCTTCGGCGGCATCCGGTCGTCGTCATCGGGGGCGAGTTGGACGCGTTCAAGGATCGGCGAGCCTTTGGGATCACCGGGTTTGAGAGCAGCGCCCCCTTCGCCGCCGCGGATCATGGATTCCTTGGTCTCGAAAACGAGATCGCCCTTGGCTTGGTCCTTCGTGTGGCATTCGAGGCAGTGGATTTCCAAAACCTCACGGGCGGCGTCGAATGGAGATGCACCCGTTTCGGCCATCGCCATGCCCGGCAAGCATAGAAAAAATCCCCATTCCAATCGCATCCGAGCCATACGCAACTTCCAGAATGATCATTGCACAGGAAATTTCCGCACCTGCTAAATTCATCAGCACGCTCGTTTTCCATCGGAATCACCGATGATCCGGAAAAATTCAGGAAATTTCTCAAATTCCTGCCATTGGCGGATTGACAACCCGCTTCCGGCTCCTAGAGTTCGCGCCCCGAGCCGCTGACCGGACTCGGACAAAGAACATTTATTGAGGCCCCGCCATGAGCAAACGTACATACCAGCCATCCAAGCGCACACGGAAAAACCAATTCGGCTTCCGGGCCCGTATGGCCACCAAATCAGGACGCGACATTCTTCGCCGCCGTCGCCAGAAAGGCCGCAAGCGCCTTATTCCCAAGGGCGTTGAGCTGCAATACAGCCGCCACACCACTCAGCACAACTGAGTTGTTGCCCACGGGGCGCTACGGGAGCACCCCGCATCCCTACCATGCGACTTCCGAGGAAATGCAGCATGACGCACCGTGCGGACTTCGCGCGGGTGAAGAAGACCGGCCAGGCGAAAGCCGGCCGGTTTGTCATTTTAAGCACTTTGGCTGATCCGGCATTGGAAACGATCCGCACCGGCTTCATCACCACCCGCCGCAGCGGTAAGGCGCACGACCGCAGCCTGCTGCGGCGGCGGTTCCGCTCGCTGGTGCAGGCGCATGCGCCGGATTTTCCAGAAATCCGCCGCTATCTAGTGACCATCGCCCGCCCCGGAGCATCGCAGGCCACCTTTGCCGAACTCGAGGCGGATTGGCTGCGGCAGGCCAGACGACTCGGCCTCCTTCCCCGCCCTGAGCAAAAATCGTGATTTCGGGATTCCTTACTTTTCTGATCCGCCTGCTGATCCGTTTTTACCAACGGGTCCTCAATCCGATGCTCAAATTCACCGCCGGTCCGGCCGCCGGCTGCCGGTTTTCCCCCACCTGCTCGCACTATTTCTTGCAAGCTGTTGAACTTCACGGACCCTTCCGCGGCTCATGGATCGGAATTTGCCGGATTTTCCGCTGTCATCCATGGGGCGGCAGCGGTTATGACCCCGTTCCGTCACCCCGAAGTGCGCCCGAGGAAAAACAATCCTGCTGCGACCACCGCGAAACACCTCACCTCTAGCACTTTCAAACACGCCTCCATGTACGATAAAAAAACCTGGGTCATCCTCACGATTTGCGGCGCATTGCTCGCCACGAATTTCTATTACATGAACAAGAACCAGCAGGCGGAGGCAGATCGCCTCGCTGCTCAAAGGAAGCTCGAAAAAACCGTCGAACCCGGCAAGGACCCGGCCGCCGTCACCACCGCGGAACTCACCGTCGAGCCCCCACCACCACCGACCGAGGAGGAGCTGGTGGTTCTTGAAAACGAAAAGGTCGCCTTCACCCTCAGCACCATCGGCGGCGGTGTGAAATACGCGGATTTTAAAACTGAATTCGAAGTCGGCAGCACGACCACCCGCGTCCGTGCGAACCGTTACGGCTCCGGTCCCATCGGTGCGATCGCAGGTGCGGGCGAGGCTCTCGAAAACGTCTCCTACGCCTACAAGGCGGAGGATTCCATTCCCGGCAAAAAAACGGTGTTTATCGCGAAACTGCCCTCCGGCCTGATCGCCAAAAAAACCTTCAGCCTCGTGGAAAGCACCGAAGCCGGCGCTCCCTATCTACTCAATTTCGATCTCCAGCTGGAAAACTCCGCTGCCATCGCCGTCAACCTCAACCAGTGGAGCGTTTTCATCGGCGAGTCAGCCCCTACCTATCAGGCAGAAGTCGGCCAACAGACCGGGTTCTTCTGGTATGAAAACGGAAGTATAAATTTCAAGGATGGCGGCAGCTTCAAAGGCGGCATGCTGAGTTCCGCCAAGGAAACTCAAACCAGTGGCAGCACCGAAATGGTCGAATACGCAGGCGTGACCAACCAGTTTTTCGCCACCGTGCTCCGCCCGAAGGAGCCTGCGATTACCAACGTCTGGGCCAAGCACAGCGACGTCACCATTCCTAACGGAACAAAGGCGGTCACCTCCGTCCGCGCCGGACTCCAACTGCCGCCGATCGTCCTCAATCCTAACGAACCGAAGACTGTTTCCTACCTCATCTTTATCGGACCGAAGCACAACGACATGCTCCGCAAGATGGAGAAATACTGGGGCCCCGGCTGGGGCGACGTGATGCAGTATGGCTGGTTCGACATCGTCTCCAGAGCCCTGAACTGGACGCTCAACGCCTATCACCGCGTGCTCGACGGCTTCGCGAAAAACTGGTCATGGGGACTTGCGATCATTTTCCTGACCATCACCGTCCGCGCCGTCATCTGGCCGCTTCACGCGAAGTCCACCCACACCATGAAGCGCATGGCCAAGCTCCAGCCGGAGATGGCCAAGATTAAGGAAAAGTATCCGGACGATCCCAGCAAGCTCAACACCGAGATGATGGGGCTTTACAAAACCTACGGCATCAACCCCCTCGGCGGCTGTCTGCCGATGTTCCTCCAGATTCCCATCTTCTTCGGCTTCTATCGGATGCTGCAATACGCCGTGGAGCTCCGCGGCCAGTCCTTCCTCTGGGTGCATGACCTTTCCCAACCGGACACGCTCATGCACATCGCCGGGATCCCCCTCAACATCCTGCCCATCGTCATGGCCATCTCCAGCTTCCTGCAGATCCAGATGACTCCGAAGACCGGCGACAAGATGCAGCAAAACATCATCAAGTTCATGCCCTTCATGTTCTTCTTCTTCTGTTATAACTTCGCCTCCGCCCTCGCACTCTACTGGACGACGCAGAACATCTTCTCCATCGGCCAGACCTGGCTGATGAACAAGGTCCCCGAGCCCGAGCTCAAAGCACGTCCCATCAGCGGCAAAAAATCCTGGGTCCAGCGCGCCGCAGAACGCCAGCAGCAGATCCAGCGCGAACGCAAGGAATCCCAAGGCATGAAAGACGTGACCCCGGACAAGAAGAAGCGTCCGCCACGCACCGGGGGCTGATTCCCGCCAACCATGAATCTGACTTTTCAAAGAGCCGCCCGCAAAGGCGGCTCTTTTCTGTTGGACCGCTGTTGGTCCCGCCCGGACGTGGTTGCGGCGTCTCGCCGCAACGTCCCAGCAAGAGAAATGCTGCGGCGAGACACCACAACCACGTCCACACGCGCTGTTCGTCACGTTGAAATGGCAGACCCCTAAATCCAATCCGCCAGCGGCATCAAGCCACCGTCTCAAACACTCCCCCACCTAACATCCTGCCACCTTCATAAAACGCGCAGATCTGTCCCGGTGAAATCGCCCGCTGCGGGCGCTGGAATTTCAGCCGCATCCTGCCGTCATCCGTCGGTTCCATCACCGCAGGCTCGGCTTTCGCCCGATAGCGCGGCTGGGCATCGATCAGGCACGTGTTGCCGAACGGCTCGTTAATCGCAGATAAAGTGCCGACCGTGCATTCGGTGGCGTAAAGTCCATCCGAGTCAGGAGAATCCCAGCCGACAATCAGGCGGTTCCTAGCAGCATCCTTGCCGACGACGACATACGCCATCCCCGCCCGCGGCGAGGCCACGCCGTGGCCTTTCCTTTGGCCGAGCGTGTAGAGATGCAGTCCGCGGTGTTCTCCCAGAACTTTTCCTGATGGATCGACGATTTCGCCCGGCGTGTCGGCGACGTAGTGACGGAGGAAATCGCTCATTTTTACCTGACCCAGGAAACAAATCCCCTGGCTGTCCTTCTTTTCCGAAACGGGAAGATTGAAACGCCGCGCCACCTCGCGCACTTCCGGCTTGAGCATTTCCCCCGTCGGAAAAAGCGCGTGCGCGGCCTGCCTCTGGGTCATCAGCGAGAGGAAATAGCTCTGATCCTTGTTAGGATCGGCACCGCGCAGGATGGCGGCCGTGCCGTCGGCAAGCGTCCGCCGCCGGGCGTAGTGACCGGTGGCGACAAATTCGAAATCCTGCGAGAGCGCGTATTCGAGAAACACGCCGAATTTCATCTCGCGGTTGCACCACACGTCCGGATTCGGCGTGATCCCGGCGCGGTAACCTTCGATGAGATACTCCACGATCCGGTCGCGGTAGGAGTCGATTAGATCGATCACGCGGAACTCGATTCCCAGGGTTTTCGAAACCGCACGCGCATCCTCGATGTCCTGCTCCCACGGGCAGTCGCCTGGGATTCCCTCGTCGTTGATCCAATTTTTCATGTATCCCGCCGCCACTTCATGGCCCTGCTCCACCAGCAGCGCCGCCGCCACCGCGCTGTCCACCCCGCCTGAGAGCCCGACCAAAACCTTCGACATGCGTGAAGTTTTGAACATCGAACATCGAACGTCCAACGCTGAACATCGAAGTGAGGAAAATTCCTCTTCCTGCGTCCGTCGTTCGTTGTTCATGATTTCCCCATGCATTCAATGACAGGATTCGGCCGCGGCTCGGCGGCGACGGACGGGTGGCAGGCGGCGATTGAAATCAGCTCCGTCAACCGCAAGCAGGCCGAGGTGGTCGTGCAAGCACCGCGCGAGCTTTCGGAACTCGAAGCCCGCATCCGCAAGGCTGTGCTCGCCGTCGTTTCGCGAGGCCGCATCCAGGTTTCGATCAATCTCGAGCGCTCGTCCGGTGCGGCGGCCGTCATCCGTGTGGACGCCGCTCTCGCCCGGTCCTTTGCCAGCGCTTTTGTAGAACTTGGAAAAACCGTCGGCCACGACCTCCTTCCCACCGCTGCGGACTACCTGCGTCAGCCGGGCATCATCTCCACCGGCAGCAGCGAGATCGACGCCGAGGCCGCATGGAGCGCCATCGAGCCGGCACTATCCGATGCCCTCTCCCAACTCGCCGCGATGCGCGAAACGGAAGGCTCGCACTTGAAATCCGACTTCTTCGCCCGCCTCGAAACCCTGGTTGCCTTCGCCGGAAAAATCGCCGCCGAGGCCCCCGGCCGGCCGATCCGCCAGCGCGAGATGCTCATGAAGCGCCTTCGCGACGCCGGCCTCGAACTTGATCTAGCGGACGATCGCGTGGCCAAGGAAATCGCCCTGTTTGCGGACCGCTGTGACGTCAGCGAAGAACTCACCCGCCTCGATTCCCACTTCTCGAAATTCCGCGAATACCTTGATGCTGCCGAGCCACCCGGCCGCGCTTTGGACTTCCTCTGTCAGGAGTTGTTTCGCGAATTCAACACGATCGGCTCAAAAGCGAACGACGCGTCCATCGCGCAGACCATCGTCGAGGCGAAGACGGAGTTGGAGAAGATCCGCGAGCAAGTTCAGAACGTGGAATAACCTGACGTGACACAGACATTCCTGTCTGTTCCTCAACAACGTGACACAGACATTCCTGGCTGTTCCTCAACGACGTGACACAGACATTCCTGTCTGTTCCTCAACAACGTGACACAGACATTCCTGTCTGTTCTTCCAAAAAAGGAAGAGAAAGAACAGGCAGGAATGTCTGTATCAAGTCACACCTCGCCGATTCCTAGCAAATCCCGATCCTCACGCGCGGTTTCCTGATAGGATCCATCCATCGTGATCGCCTGTTTGAGATGGCTCCGCGCGCGGTCGCCCTCGCCGAGTGTCCAGAGGTAACAGGCGAGGTTGTAGTGAAAGAGCGGCATGTCGAACAAAGTCTTCGGTCCGCGCAGAAGCTGGTTGCAAGCGGCCAGCGTGTCACCCGTCTCATGCAGGCAAAAGGCGGCGCGCAGGAAAAACACCGGCTCGTTCGCCGCTTTCAGACATAGCAGCCGGGCCGTTTCCGAAGCCCCATTCCATGATTGGCACTCCATCTGCGCCGCCAGTTTCACTTCGAGAAATTCACGCCCGGTTTGTTCGTCAAAAGGCAGCGAGTGAAGCTCGTAAAGAGCCTCATCCGCCAGACCCAGCTCGATCCAACCGGTCGCCGCACGCAACGTTTTTGTCACAACCATTTTCTGGAAACTGAAGCAGATGCCGGGCCGATGCAATCCCACAGGCACCAGACGCATCAAATCGACACCCCTGGCGCCGTCCTGTCTGCCGCCACCGACTGTTTCAGACTGGCGAGCTGACCGACTATTTTGTGATTTCCCCACTTGCTGCTTGGATTCGGGTGGAGGAATCTCGAAAAAGCGGTGCGCCCTGTTTTGCGGATGCCGGGAGAAGACATCCACCGGTGCCCGCAGCGATGCCGCTACCTTTTCCCGACATCAGAAGAAAAGCCCGGGATGTCCATATCACGTTTTAAGAACCTATCATGAACCTCCTCCACGGCGATTGCCTCAAAGTCCTGCCCACGCTGCCAGACGGCTCGTTCGATCTGGTCGTCACCTCGCCACCCTACAATCTGGGGATCGCTTACAAGAGTTTCAAAGACACGGCTCCGCGCGCGGTATATCTAGGCTGGTGCCGGCAGTGGGCGGCGGAGTTGAAACGGGTGATGGCGGATGACGCGTCGTTTTTCCTGAACGTGGGCGCATCACCGGTGAATCCTCTCATGCCGCACCAGCTCATCCTCGCGCTAACTGATGGAGAGGAGCCGCTTTTCGTGCTGCAGAACACGTTCCACTGGATCAAGTCGATCACCATCGAGACCCGCGCGGGCGAATCCATCAGCGCGGGACATTTCAAGCCGATCAACTCGCAGCGTTTCGTGAACGACTGCCACGAATATGTGTTCCACCTGACGAAAACCGGCAAGGTCAACCTAGACCGCCGCGCGGCGGGCGTGCCCTATCAGGACAAATCGAACATCGCCCGCTGGAGCCACACCGGCGGCGCGGACCTACGCTGCCGGGGCAACAACTGGTTCATCCCCTACGAAACGATCAATTCCCGCGACAAGGACCGCCCGCATCCGGCGACGTTTGCGGTGGCGCTCGTCGAGCAGTGCGTGAAGCTCCACGGCAAGGGTGCGGAGACGCGCCTGATCGATCCGTTTCTCGGCATCGGCACCTCGGCGGTGGCGGCGGAGCGCCAGGGCATCGCTCATTTCACCGGCATCGAAATGGACAAGCACTATCTCGATACGGCGCGGGAAAGGATCGCCGAGGACGCAGCCAAACTGGCGGGTGAGCTGCCCTTCGGCGAATAAAACCGAGGCTCTTACGTTTTCGCTTCTACCTCTTGAACGAATCCCTAGGATTCCCGTAAGTTCCGGATATTGGATCTGAAATCCCATGGACAACGCACTCCACCAACTCATCCGCGTCGCCTTCGAGGATGACGCGTCGGATGTTTTCCTTGTCGAGAACGAGCCACCGCGCATTCGTCGCGAGGGCAATCTGGAGATCCTGCATCCCGGACCCGTTCCGAGAGAGGTGATCGAAGAGTTCTGGAAATCCTGCGGAGTGGATCACACGGCGAAAGCGGAGACAGATGTTTCCTGGCAGATTCCGAAGGGTGGCAGGCTCCGGGTGAACCTCTATCACACTCTCGGTCGGTTAGCGGCGGTGCTTCGCCCGATCCGCGACGTCATCCCACCTCTGGCGGAACTCGGACTTCCCGCCCCGCTGCTGGAATCCTGGATGCAACGCCATCAGGGATTGATTCTGGTGACTGGTCCCACCGGCTCAGGTAAATCGACCACCGTTGCGTCCTGCCTTGATTGGATCAATCACAACCTGTGCCGGCACATTGTGACGCTCGAGGATCCCATCGAATATCTCTTCACCGACGATCTCTCCCTGTTTTCACAGCGTGAGATTTTCCACGACTCGGAGAATTTTGCGACGGGGCTCCGCTCGGCATTGCGACAAAGTCCGGATGTGCTTTTCCTTGGTGAAATCCGCGACCATGAAACGGCGGTCACCGCCCTCCACTCGGCCGCGACAGGGCATTTGGTAATCTCCACCCTCCACAGCGGCAGCATTATGGAAACCCTCGACCGTTTCTGCCATCTGCTGGGCCCGGAGACAGCCGGCGCATTCAATCTGCTGGCATCGCAGCTTGTCGGAGTGATTGCCCAGCAGCTTCTGCCCCGTCGTGGCGGGGGGCTTTTTCCGGCTCTGGAGTATATGCAGAACGAAGCAGCCACCCGCCGCTGGATTCTGGAAAATCGCCTGAGCGAGATTCAGGACCATTTGCAAAAATCCACAGCAGACACCAATTGCTCGCTTCTCGAATATCTTGTAGCTTCCGTGCGACAAGGATATGTGGAAGAGGATGTGGCCCGCAGTGCGTGCTCGCGTCCACAGGATTTTGACCGCGCGATGCGTGGAATCAGCGGATAACCCATCAGAACCATGGCCAGCGAAATCACGGAGTATCTTCGACAAACCATAACCCTCGGAGGATCCGATCTGCACCTGAGCACTTGGGCTCCTGCCTGTGCGCGCGTGAACGGCTCGATCGTCCAGATCGATGGGGAAGTGCTCGATCCATCGACCATCCGCAATCTCATACTCGATACGCTAACGGAGTCCCAGCGTGCGACGCTCGAACAGGAATGGGAGCTGGACTACGCGTTACAGGTCGAAGGCATCGGCCGTTTCCGGGGAAATATCCACATGGCACGAGGTCATGCGGAGGCGGCGTTCCGATTCATCACCGAGGCGATTCCCGAGCTCGAAACCCTCGGACATCACTCCGTCATCCACGAATTCTGCAACATCCGCAGCGGTCTCGTTCTTGTTACAGGGATCACCGGATCGGGAAAATCGACCACGTTGGCCTCAATGGTGAAGCGGATTTCTGACACCCGCAATGGCGTGATCATCACCCTGGAGGATCCGATAGAGTATGTTTTCAACCACAGCTCCTGCCTGATCAAGCAACGCGAGGTGGGCAACGACACCAAGGATTTTCCTCGTGCCCTCCGCCAGGCGCTGCGCCAGGATCCGGACGTGATCGTCGTTTCCGAACTGCGTGACCTCGACACCATCCGCATTGCTCTAACCGCCGCAGAGACCGGCCACCTGGTGCTTGCCACGCTTCACACGCCGGATGCGCCGCAGACGATCGACCGCCTGGTGGACGTGTTTCCAGGCGACCAACAACCGCAGATCATCACGCAGCTATCAAGCGCGCTGGAAGGCATCATCTGCCAGAGGCTGATTCCACGTGCCGATGGCCAGGGCCGTGTGCTCGCCTCGGAAATCCTGCGACCCGGCCATGGCATCCGGAACTGCATCCGCGAGCGCAAGCTGGAGCAGATTGTGGGACTGATGGAGATCGGGCACAAGGAGGGGAACCGCACCATCGATCAGAGCATCACCGCGCTTTTCCAGTCAAACGTCATCTCCCGGGAAGAAGCGCTGTTCAACTGCCGCGAGCGTAAACTCTTCGAAGAGCTGCCGAAGGAGCCAAAGAAGCCGAAATCAATCTGGACCTGATCTATCATGGAATCACCGGGCCCCCGCTACATCCTCACCCGCGCCGCTTTTCTCCTCGCCGCACTCATTGTGGTGCTTTACTCCATCAGTTTCATCAAGCGCAAGCAGCGCGGGTCCGCCATTGTCGCGGAGCTGAAATCCATCAGCAGCAACAGTGCGTTTTTCCAACAGTTCTACGCTGCGGACACGCGGAAGTCGCTGGTTAGAGCAATCGCCCTGATGGCCGGAGCGAACCAGCTCGGTCTTCCGCCGGACAAAGTGATCGCTGGCGGGCTGGGCATCGAGCGGAAATATTTCACTACGGACGAGGACAAGAAGGAACCGCCGCCTCGCGACAAGATCATCCGCGCCAGCCTGAGAGGAAAAAACGAGAACTTCCGCAAGCTCGGCTACACCGCGGACTACCACACGCTGCATGGCATGAAAAACGGCGAGCTTCCGGCCATTCCCAGCGGTCCGGCGGCCGGGCAGAAGCCGGAAACCGGCACGATCATCGAGGAGTCCGTGCGCGACCGGATTCTCTAAAAGCTTTCTCCGGACGCCAAACCCGGCAAGTGAACCCAATGCAGAACCCGATCTCATCCGAAAAAACCGACGCGCTCGCGCAACGGATGAGCGCGCTCGGAATCAACGAGGCGAATCTGTTGGAAAAATTCGTGCGCGGCTCGGGAGCGGGCGGGCAGAAGATCAACAAGACTTCGAACTGCGTTTTCCTCAAACACCTGCCCAGCGGAGTCTGTATCAAGTGCCAGATGGACCGCTCACGCGAAATGAACCGCTTTCTCGCGAGGCGTGGGTTGTGCGACCAGTTGGAAGCGATCCGCGATGGCAGGGCGATTGCAAAAACGCAGGCGATAGAGAAAATGCGCCGTCAGAAACGACCGCGCTCGCAGCGATCAAAACAACGGTCGGTGGCGGACAAGCGCATCACCTCGCAGAAGAAGTCGATGCGCCGGCCACCGGGCGGGGACTGAATCGGCTCAGTGCTCCAGCTTCAGCTTCTTCAGCTTCGGCTCGATGACAAAGCGGCAATACGAATTCTGCGACTTGTTCTCGTTGTAGTAGTTCTGGTGATAGTTCTCGGCCGGATAGAACTCCGATTCCTTGGTGATCGCAGTGACGATTGGATCCTTGAAACTACCCTTCGCGGCGACCTTGGAGGCTTCTGCGGTTTTCTTCTGCTCGTCGGTTTGATAGAAAATCACCGAGCGGTACTGGTCTCCCACGTCGTTGCCCTGCCGGTTGAGCGTGGTGGGATCGTGGAGATTCCAGAACCAGATGAGGATCTTTTCGAGCGACACTTTCTTCGGATCGAAAACCACCTGGACCACCTCGGCATGGCCGCTGGTGCCGCTGCAGATGTCCTCATAGGTCGGATTCGTTGTGGAGCCGCCCATGTAGCCGGAGGTGGCGGAGTAAACGCCGGGGATCTGGCGATAGGCGGCCTCGATGCACCAGAAACAACCGGCACCGAGGGTGGTGACTTCCGCACCGGCGGGGACTTCGGGCATTTTGGCGGCGTTTTTGGCGTCAGGGGACATGGTGGTTTTCCGGGGTTCGCAGGAGGTGATGGTTAGAAGAAGCGGTATCAGGGAGAGAACGGATCGGCGGTTCATGATCGTAGGATACTTCAATTCGCCATTTGTTCCCGGAAAGTTTGCTCACCACTCGATGCCCACGCCCTCTTCCGGAATGAGGATCTGCTCGCTGATGCCCAGCCGATCCGCCTCCATCAGCAGGCGCTCCACCGGCTCGTGGTGAGGCTCGTTTCCTAACGGGAACGTCCCGTAGTGCATCGGGATGAGGACCTTCGCACCGAGATCGGCGAAGGCGCGGACGGCCTCCTCGGGATTCATGTGAACGTCCCGGCCGCTCGGTGACTCGTAAGCGCCGATGGGCATGAGCGCGATGTCGATTTCATAACGCCTGCCGATTTCATGGAAGCCGTCGAAATAGGCGCTGTCGCCACAATGGAAGACGCTCTTGCCACCGGCGCGGACGATGTAGCCGCCGAAGTCTCGGTGGGTGTCGTGGATGAAACGCGCGCCCCAATGGTGGGACGGGGTGTGGATGATTTCGAGTTGATCGAAATTGAGGTGGTCCCAGATCCGCATTTCGTGGGTGGCCGGAAATCCCAGGCGCTTGACCAGGGATCCGCTGCCACGGGGGACGATGATGCCCTCGCGCGCTTGGAGGATTTTCAGGCTTGGCTTGTGGAGGTGGTCGAAATGGGCGTGGGTGACGAGCACGAGATCGACCTCGGGTACGCCTTTGAGTTCGAGTCCGGGTTTGCGCTGGCGTTTGACCGGGCCATGCCATTTCGCCCAGTTCGGATCAACGATCACCGAGTGCCCGGCGAACTGGAGGAAAAACGACGCGTGGCCGATCCAGGTGATCCGCACCTTGTCGGAATCCGGTGGATCGAGCACGGGTTCAAGGACATCACCATCGATTCTGCGGAACATGCCGGGAACGATGCGGTGGCGGAGAAAGCGGAGATTCCGCCGCGGCCATCCTTTTTGTGGAAGCAGTCCCGAGTAGCGGGTAGGAATTTCGTTCATCGGTGATGGGCCGTCTTTATGCACTTGCGGTGACTACTAAGCGTTGCCCGGCCGACTTGCATGGAAAATTACCGCTTACTTTGCGTAGGCATCCGCGATTTTTTCCGCCCATGCCGCAGCCCTTGCGCCGAAGCCCCGCTCGTCGGCGGCGTAGAGGATTCCGCGGGAAACATTGATCACGTCCGGCGCGGTCCGAGCGGCGGTGACGAGCGATGCGAGGTCGCCGCCCTGGGCACCGAGACCGGGGACGAGCAGCGGTGCATCAGGCATTTTTTCGAGCACATCGGCGGCGTTGGTCAGGCCGACCACGTAGCCGACGTCCGTCTTTCGTTTTTCGGAAATCGCGCGCTCGCCGAGTGCGGTGACGAGCTCGAAAACCGAGCGGCCATCGGCGAGCTTCTGGCGTTGAAAATCCGCAGAACCGGGATTCGAGGTGACAGCCAACAGATAGATCCCCTTCCCTTCCCAATCGAGGAAAGGCTCGATGGAGTCGTATCCGAGGAAAGGATTGAGGGTCACGGCGTCCACATCCCAGCCGCCGAAGTAGCCCTGCGCGTAGTATTTCTGCGTCTCGCCGATGTCGCTGCGCTTCGCATCGAGAATGACTGGCACGTCGTCCGGCATTTTCGCAAGCAGGTTTTCCAACAGCCGGATGCCTTCGATGCCCATCGCCTCGAAGTAAGCCATGTTCGGCTTGAAGGCTGCGGCCCAGACGGCGGTTTCCTCGATGACCTGTTCCAGGAAATTCCGAGCGAAATGCGCGCCGCCGTCGCCAGGGCGCGGATCAAGGCCGACACAAAGGCGCGACCCGGTTTTCTCGATGCGTTTCTGCAGGCGTTCCGCGTAGCTCATGCGGGGAGGATGGACGGAGGAAGAGATTTCGGAAGCCGAAAATCGCCGGTTCACATGCTCCTATCTCTCTTCCATCTGCTTACATCCTTTTCATCTGCAGTTGAAAGTTCTTCGTCTGAAAATATTGGGCGTCTCACCCATGCACTCCTGCAGCGCCATCACGGGTGGGAGTCGCGAGACGCCTCCACAACGGGCTGGTGCGAGGCGCACCAGTCACATTTCAAGCGGCCTATCGACCGCTAGCAGAAAGTCACTTCTTGCGGATACGCCAGACTTCGACGATCTGGTTGCGCTCGGGGATACGGCTGCTGAAGCGGTCGGTCTGGCCGAGATAGACGGCCTGCACCTTTTGCTCCGGGCGTTTCACCGATGAAAAGAGCTCGGCACCGGCGGTGGCGCGGGCGGACGAGAGCTTGCGGTTGCTTTCCACATTGCCGGTTTCAGAGGCATAGCCGATGACGAGGACCAGATCGCCGTCCGGGATATCCGCCACCAAATTGCGGATGGTTTCCTGATCAGGGGCCGGGAGGTCGCTGGAGCCGGTGACGAAATTGAGGGTCTGGAGCACGTTCGCCCCGAGCTTCGCGCCGAGGCTGCTGTAGGCTTTGGAAATTTCCGAATCTGGCAGGCCTTCCAGGTCGCGGAGGCTGCGGAAAAGTTCGACGGCGGCGGGCAGCAGTTCGTTTTCGTTGCTGGCGAAGAGCTTCTCTTTTGATAGATCCCCTTCCAGTTCTTGGACGCGGGCTGCGAAAAATTCCTTGGCGCGCAGGGTTTCCTCGTAGCGGCGTTTGAGATCGGCGAATTCGTCTTCGGAAACGCCGGCGCTCATGGTCTTCATCTTTTCAATGGTGGCGGTGAGCTCGGCGGCCAGGGCGTCGCGCTGGGATTTCATGTTAGCAAAATCGCTGCGGAGGCGGTCGGCATCGGAGCCGCCGACGAGCGCGCGGCTGAGTTCGGTATTGAGTCGCTGGTTTTCGGAGGTGAGCGACTGGCGGAGTTGCTCGGAGCGGAGGACTTCGCCACTTTTCGCGGAGAGTTCGCTGTCCTTTTCGGCGAGCATTTCCTGGAAACGTCCGGCGAGGGCGACGAGCGTTTCGGCATCGGACTTGAGACGCCTGGCGATGTCCTCGATGGGTTCGGAGGTTCCGGCGAGAGGAGCGAGGCCCATCATGGCGCGCTGGCGGTTGAGCTCGTTGCGGCGGGCGTCCACCTCGGCCTTGAGCTTGACCATATCCGCATTATTGGAGGCAGACGAACCACCTAACAAACCACCTTTGATGCCCATGACGATCAGGACGCCGAGCAGGGCGATGATAACAAAACCGAGCGCGACGGCGGGCGGCACGGGGGTTCTGGAAGAGTCCCCGCCTCGGTTCGATTCATGGTCGGCAGGCTCTGCGGGGTGATCGTCTGTTGGCGTTTTGTCATCGGACATGGGCCAAAGTTGATCCGCCGGACCCGCAGGTGTCAATCCACTGGGGCGGGATTTCCCACAAAACGCTCAGTCCATCGGCAGCAGGCGGAGGAAATCCGAGGGCTGGTCGAACAGATAGTCCGGGGCGGATGCGGCGAGCGATGCGCGGGAATTGAAGCCCCAGGTGACGGCGGCGACCGGAATGCCGGCCTTTTGCGAAGCCTTCACGTCGCGGATTTCGTCGCCGATGTAGAGCATCTGCTCCGGGCGGAGCGAAAAGGTCTTGCGGATGGCCTTGAGGTGCTTTGCTTTACCAGTGAGTTTGGAGGTGGAGGAAATGAAGTCGAACTGCTCGCGCAGCCCGTGGGTGCGGAGGAAGAGGTCCACGTTGGCCGTCGCGTTCGAGGTGAGGATGCCAAAACTGTGGACGTGGCGTCGCATTTCCACCAGGACCTCTCCCATTCCTGCGATCATCTGGAGCTGCGTGATGTTTCCACGCATCATGCCGGTGCCGCGGGAAATGAGGGCCGGCACGCGGCGCTTCGGGATGTTTAAATGGTCGAGCAACTCCTTGAGGGAAAGGTGACGGAGGGCTTCGAGCTCATGCTCCTCCACCTGGCGGATGCCGTAGTCCGGGGCGATTTGATTGAAAATCCGGCGTGTCTCGCCGAGGGTGTCGGCGATGGTGCCGTCGAAATCGAAAACCAGTGTGCGGAAGTTCATTAGGTGTGCGCCTTTCCAACCATAAGCGTGGCAATTAGACCAGCGGCAAATTCGGGTGGATGTCGCCGTCCAGCGGTGAGCTTTCACCAGCGAGGTGGCGCAGCAATCCGGCGAAGGCGATCATCGCCGCGTTGTCCGCGCAGAAGCCCGGCGAGGCGACCGAGAGTTCGAGACCTTTTCCCGCGCAGGCATCCTCCAGTGCGGCGCGAAGGGCCATGTTCAGGCTGACTCCGCCGGACAGGGCAATTCTTCGTCTCCCTGTCAGCTTCGCAGCGCGGAGGGATTTATGCACGAGGATTTCTATCACCGCCTGTTGGAAGGATGCGGCGAGGTCGGGGAGGGAGAAGTTTCCCGCCTCGCGCTGGAGGGTGTAGAGCACTGCGGTTTTCAGTCCAGAGAAGGAAAAATCCAGGTGCGGCTCGTGCAGCATCGAGCGCGGGAAATCATAGGCCCGCGGGTTTCCTCCGAGCGCGGCTATTTCGATCTCGGGTCCGCCGGGATAGGGCAGGCCTAACATTTTACCAACCTTGTCGTAGGCCTCGCCCGCCGCGTCGTCGCGGGTGCCGCCGAGTTTCCGATAGAGCCCGGCCCCCTCGACATCCAATAGCAGCGTGTGGCCGCCGGAGACGATCAGCGCGACGTGAGGAGGCACCGAGGTCTGATCGAGAAAAGGTGATAGAAGATGGCCTTCGAGGTGGTTGATCGCGAGGAAGGGCTTGCCGGTGGCGCAGGCCATGCCCTTGGCGGCGGTGCTGCCGATCAGTAGCGACGAGGCGAGGCCCGGGCCGTTAGTCGCGGCGAAGGCATCGATCGCGCGCATCTCCACACCGGCGTCGGAGAGCGCTTTTTCGACGATCCCACGAAGGCGGAGGGAGTGGTTGCGGGAGGCGAGTTCGGGGACGACGCCGCCGTGTTCGCGGTGGAGCTCGATTTGGGAGGAAATTTCCGACGCGAGAACTTCGGTCGCCTCACCCGCGGAGCCGCGGACGATCGCGACCGCGGTTTCATCGCAGGAGGATTCTATCGCCAGGAGCAGTGCCACGCCGAGGTTCTTAGGGAAGCATCCGGCAAAACCCGAACAAAAAAATCTCCCACGCGGGATTTTTCAGCCCTCCTCCATGGTTTCCAGCACGACTTCCTCGGGATCGATGTCCGCGCGTTCGTAGGAGGAAACGGCGGCGCGCACCATGGCCACGGCGGCTTCACGTTCGTCATGGATGACCTGCACGCCCATTTCGCGCAGGCGGGTGACATCGGCGATGAACTTGGCCCGTCCGAAAATATAGATCCCGGCATTGCGCTCGCGGACCAAAGGAACGGCGGCGCAGGTAGCGGTGACCGAGGGAAAGGTGAAGGCGACAAGGCGCGCGCGCTGGATACCTGCTAGATCGAGCGCTTCCGGGTGGGTGGCGTCCGCGAAAAGCACGGGCTGGCCTTCTTTTTTCAGCGCGCGCACGGTGTCGGAATTCAGCTCCATCACCAGGGTGTTCACGCCGCAGCGCTTCAGCGCTTCGTTGAGCGATTTCCCGACGGGGCCGTAGCCGCAGATGATGGCGTGGTCGGAAATTTCCTTCAGCACCTTTATCGGCGTCATTGATTCGGGCACGATCTTGCGGGCTCCCATCCAGCCTTTTTTCTCCAGCCATCTACCTAACGGCGCAGAACCGCGCATCAGCGAGGGAACAACCGCCATCGTGATCGCCGTGCAAATGAGGAGCATCTGCTCTGTGCCCCGGTCGAACGGACGGTAGCCACCCGCCTTGCCGATGAGCACCAGCGAAAACTCACCGGTGCTCGCCAGACTACCCGCTGCTAGAAGTGCCGCACGGCCTGGGATCTTGATCCATTTCAGGACACCGAAAACGATCACCCCTTTGATGATCAGTATCAGGAAACTCCCGACCAGGATCCGCGAAAAATCCGAGGCGATCACCGAGACATCGATCAGCAGCCCCACCGAGATGAAAAAGATCGCGAGGAAAAGATCCTTGAATGGCAGGATGTCTGATAGAATGCGGTGGCTGTAGATCGACTCGCTCACCACCAGACCGGCGGCGAAGGCACCGAGCGCGAGCGACAGGTTCAACGCGCCCCCGGCAAAGGCGACCCCGGCACACAGGCCAATGACGGTTAGTGTGAAAAGCTCGCGGCTGCGCGTCCTCGCCACCGCATGGAGCAGCGGCGTGAGACCGTATCTCCCGAGCAACCAAGCGCCTATCAGAAATAGCCCGCCTTTCAGCAACGCGGATCCGATCTGCCCGCCGATGCTGCCCTCGCCTTTTCCATAAAGCGCCGGCATCAGCAGGAAAAACACAATCACCAGAATGTCCTGGAACAAGGCGATCCCAAGGCTGGCCCGCGCACCCGGATTATTCTGCTGGCCCAGATCCTGGAACGACATCATCGCCACCGCCGTGGAACTGAGCGCCACCGCCACTCCGAGCACGATGCTATCCGCCGTAGGATAACCAAACGCCGCCGCGAGCAATCCGACGATCCCTGCGGTGATACCCACCTGCAATCCACCGCCGATCAATGCCGTCCGCCACAGATGTTTGAACTCTCTCAGTGAAAATTCGATGCCCAGAGTGAACATCAGCAGGATCACGCCGATTTCCGCGAAATTCGTGATCACCGGATCGCCCTTGTCGAGGCCCGTCACCCACAGCAGCCCGACGTTTCCTATCAGCACGCCACTTAGCAGATAGCCAACGAGCAGGCTTTGTTTGAACTTCACCAGCACCAGCGAAACCAGCACCGCCAGCACGAGCACCAGGGTCAGCAGTGCGAAGAGTGGCGAAATATTCGCCACCCCGCCCGCCAGAAATTGCCAACCGAACAGCATCGCCAGCAGGTTCCCGGGAAATCCGGTGACAGCAAAGAATAAAATCCCTCAAACAGGCATTACCGGATGCGCGGTGCCATCCTCAGACTTGAGAAAAAACCCGCTGGCACCGCGTTTCATGTATCCCAAGGCGCTCCGGATGCCGCCGTCCGCTTCCGGAGAAACGCTCGTCAGTTCACCCGCGGCAGCACCATCGGCAGTCACGAGATTACCCGGCACCGCAGGCACGTCCGCTGCGATGGAAAACAAGGTGAGGCGGCGGTTCACCTTGCCCGCCGATTTGATCCGGGAAATGACCTCCTGACCGATATAGCATCCTTTTTGATAGGAAATATCCGTCTCATCCAGGCGCGCTTCCGGCGGCAGCATGCCTTCCTTCAGTTCGCGTCCCCATGCCGGGATTCCGTTGGAAATGCGCATTGCCTCCAGCGCATCGCCTTCCAACAGCGGGAACTCAGCCGGGAATTCAATACCGGCATCAGCAGGAATCCACCAATCCGTTCCCGCGATGCCGAAACGGTTCGACTCGCGGGCGACGACTCCGGCAGGAGTTTCCCCTACCGCACCCGTGAAATGCACCAGCGGGAATTTTCCCGTTAGATCGACGACCTCCACATCATCCGCGATGAGGTAGCGGGTCAGCCGGGCTTCCAACGGCTCCGCCCATTCCGGCAGACCGCCTACCCACAGGGCACCTTCAACTTCAGTTAGCGAGACGCGGAACTGCAGGCGTCCTTTCGCATCGGCCACACACGCCGGCAGCGAAATTTTTCCGCCTATCACGCGGCGCACATCCTGCGTGAGCTGGCCGTTCAGGAACCGGACGGCGTCCGGCCCGCTGAATCCCAACAGCGCGGGTTTTCCCAGATCAATTCGATAGATGCCGCTCACAACGTGTCGAGATAAGGTTTCGCGAGGGCCGAGAAATCCAGATCGCCCAGTCCCTCGTCGCACAGCTCGCCCATCCGCTTCGAAACCGCCTTGATCGCCGGAGTTTTCAATCCCATCTCCCCCGCCAGCGCCGCATCACCGCCGATGTGGTGGAATAACTGCCCGTTTGCGGAAGCCATCTTGCTACCGGTGAAGAGCGTGTCGGGAAAGCGGCAGCCGTGATCGATACAAATGGTTTCTAGCCACTTCGTCGTTTCCAAATCGAGGGTCGCGTGGTTGAGCACGATCTGTCCCGGCTTGAAAAACGGCGCGACTCCATCCACCACCGCACGCACCGCCGGCGCATCCTTCAGATGGATTGAAATGATTCCCACATCCTGAATCGCGGCTTCCGGCGTCTCCGCCTCACCCGGCTGGCCTTTCGATGTCCGGTTCCAACAGGAAACATTCCGGCCTGCCTGTGCAAGGCGCGAACAGGCTCGCGACCCGATGATTCCCAGTCCGAGGACGGCGGCACTCTTCTCCATCAGACCGCTCATTGCTGGCGCTTCAGTGCGAGTTCCACCAGTTCCGCCGCCTTCTTGCGGATTTCCCTCATCATTTCCGGCGTCGGTTCCTTGCCCTGCTCCAGCGTCATTTCCGTCCGGAGGCCCGCCAGCAGGTCGCGCATGGCTACGTAGTTAGGACGCTCGGAAATGCGCGGCTCCAGACCCGCGACGGTCTCGGTATAATAGTCGGCGATGTCCTCGCGCATCACCTTGCGGGCACGCTCGGGGGAAAACTGCTTGTCCACCGCCACTGTCGCGACCTCGAGCGCGCGGATCCATCCACCGAGGGAAATCAAGTGCGCGAGGTCCGCGTCACGCAGGGTCACCAGTTCGACCTCCACATCATGCTGCGTCGCCGTCAGCTCCTTCTTCAATTGCGGCACATTCTTCTCCTTCGCGCTGTCCAGCAGCCCGGCCGCGTGGCGGTTCACGCGATCGCCGACGCCGAGCGCCTTGCCATACTTCGTTAGATCGGTTGCCAGCCCTTCCACCTTATCGAGCTGTTCGGCCTGCACCACCAGAAATCCATCGGCGATCAGGAACCCCAGTTGGATCGCCAGATCCGCGCGGTCCAACGGCAACCTGGCGGGCATCTTGCGCTCCACCTCGATGATGGGCAGCGGCATCAGGGATTGCAGAGTGTCGAACAGTTTCGAAATCGACGGTGCGGTGAACTCATTGACGCCAAGCTCCTCGCGGACGTGCGCGTCATCGACGAGATCCTTCGGCATGTTTCTGACCTTGTCCTGCGCGGGATCGCCCGCCTTTTCGTCGATGGGATCCTTCATCGGTTCTTTCACCGGCTCCTGCACCTTTGGCTCTACCGGAGTTCCCTCTCCGATGGCGGATGCCGGAGACGCGACGGAAAGAATTCCTAACATGCAGGTCAAAGTCAGTTTCATTGCAAAACTCTGGCACTCCGCAACCCGTTCGGCAACCGACAAAATCAGGCCGGAAAATCCCCCATTGCCTCTCCACCACCGCAATCGGCTGAAAAATTTCGATTGCCAAGTAGTCCCATGTGCCGCAATCTTCGGGCGTTGGAACGACAGAGCGGTGTTTCTCGTTGGATTTCCAAACCACCCTCGGGTTGACGCCCACCTGCCCACCGGGCCGTGCATGCTTTTTATAGCAAGACGAGCCGGATCAAGCGCAGTAACGCAACTTCCCATCTTGTCCTTGCATATCCTGCGTGGAGGCCTGTGAGTGAAACGCACTCCCATTCCTTCCTGCCTACTTCACTCAAACCCCCGTTTTTCATAATCCTCATGGCCGGTCACGACAAGTGGTCCAAGGCCAAACACATTTCGAAATGGCCGATGAAATACTCGACCCACCCGCTTCCTGAAAAATTTTCCGCGCCAAGCGCCCCTACCATTTAACCGATTCCGGATGAGCAAGAACACCAACGAGGATACCATGCCGCAAACAGGCACCGAGGGCGACGCCCCAACCGCCCGCAAGCGAGTGACCAAAACCACCGCAGCCAAAGTGCCAGCAAAAAAGGCCGCTGCGAAAAAGGCCGCTGCGAAAAAGACAGCCGCAAAAAAAACCGCGGTGAAAAAATCCGCAGCGGCGGCGTCCTTCACTCAGGAACTCCCGTTCGACATGCCTGCCGTGCCCGCTCCGATTCCCGCGCCAGCCAAGCCCGCCCGCGCCCCGCGTGCGAAAAAAACGGCTGTTGAAAAAGCTCCCGCCGCCGAGCCCAGCGAACCCGCGCCTCCGGCACCAGCCGCCGAATCAGCGCGCCGCTTCGGCCGCGTGCCCGGCGGTGGCCCGATCGCCCCCCGCGAATCCGCGGAAGCTCCGCCGCAGCCAGTCCAACAAGCGCCACAACGCGAACAGGAACCCCGCCCGCAGCAAGGGGGCCAACAACCTCAACGCAATTTCCAACAGCGCGACGGCCAGCCCCAACAGAATCCGCAGAACCGCGACGGACAAAACCAGCAGCGTGAAAGCCGCAGCAAACGCCGCCGCGACAAACGCAAGCGCCGCACGCAAGACCAGGGCGGACAAGGCGGACAAGGCGGACAAGGCGGACAAGGCGGACAGAGTAGCCAAGGCGGACAGAGTAGCCAAGGCGGACAGGGTGGCCAGAGCGGCCAAGGTAGCCAAGGCGGACAGGGTCAGCACGGCCATCAGAAGTACCAGAACCGCCAGCGCCACGAAGGTGGAAACCAGCAGGCACCCTCCAACGAAATGGATGACCGCCGTCCGGTCCAACTCAACGGCCCGAAAATCGAGGCCAACGGAATGTTGGAGCTCGCGCCCAAAGGCTTCGGCTTCCTGCGCGTGCCAAAGAAAAATTTCGAACAAGCCCGTGACGATGTTTTTGTCACTCCCGAAACCATCCGCAAATACAACCTGCGGCTCGGCCAGTGGATCCACGGCGTCTATCAAGAAGGCCCGCGCGGCCCACAGCTCGTCGAGATCACCACGATCAACGACATGACACCCGAGCAGGCGGCGAAGCTTCCGCACTTCGACGAACTCAAGGCGATCAACCCGACCCGCCGCATCAGTTTCGAAACCACGCCGGAACGCTACACCACCCGCGTCATCGACATCATGGCCCCCGTCGGCCGTGGCCAGCGCGGCCTAATCGTTTCCCCTCCCCGCTCTGGAAAAACCACGCTGCTCCTCCACATGGCGGAAGCGATCCGGGAGAAATACGATGAAGCGATCCATCTGATGGTCGTGCTCGTGGACGAGCGGCCGGAAGAAGTCACCGAGTTCCGCCGTGCCCTTCCCGGTGCGGAAATTTATGCCAGTTCCAATGACGAGCAGGCGCGCAACCACTGCCGCATCGCCGAGCTCGCCATCGAGCGCGCCAAGCGTCTGGTGGAAGCGGGCAAGGATGTTTTCCTGCTGATGGATTCCATCACCCGCCTCGCCCGCGCCTACAACGGCGGCATGAACAACCGCGGCCGCGGCACCGGCTCCGGCGGCATCACCATCGGCGCTCTAGAAGTCCCGCGCCGCCTCTTCGCCGCTGCTAGAAACACCCGTGGCGGAGGTTCGCTCACCATTCTCGCCACCGCGCTGATCCAGACGAACTCCCGCGCCGACGA
The DNA here is from genome assembly GCA_038204755.1 of Verrucomicrobiales bacterium. Classification (GTDB taxonomy): domain Bacteria; phylum Verrucomicrobiota; class Verrucomicrobiia; order Verrucomicrobiales; family Akkermansiaceae; genus Luteolibacter. The sequence goes on along the minus strand of JBBRCO010000004.1, from coordinate 241 downwards.
GGCCATCTTCATGGAGTTCAAAGGCACCGGCAACATGGAGCTCGTGCTCGACCGCAAGATCGCGGAAAACTACATCTATCCGGCCGTCGATATCTTCAAGTCCGGCACCCGCCGCGAGGAGCTTTTGTTAGCCGATCACATGCTCCACAAGATCCACCTCATCCGCCGCGGCCTCTCCGGCCACCGCCCGGCCGAAGCGATGGAGCGCCTGCTGTTTTTCCTGAAGAAATTCCCGAACAAC
>JBBRCO010000003.1:0-66428 GCA_038204755.1 Verrucomicrobiales bacterium | reverse complement strand
AGTCCTCTGTGCGGCTCTTCCGTTGTGGTAGCGCGTTTTCCAGAAGACCGCACAGGGGACTGTGCGGACCACTTTTAAGAAGGGACTGTGCGGACCACTTTTAGGAGGGGACTGTGCGGACTACTTCAGAAACGTGTGCCTTGGTTGAGGGCGTGGAGGGATTGGCCGTTGGGGGAGTGGTAGGAATAGGAAAGGCGCAGGGTTTCTCCGAGGTAGGATTTGGCGGCGGCGGTGGCTTGGGGGAGGGATTGGCCGAGGGCCAGCCCGGCGGCGATGGCGGCGGAGAGGGTGCAGCCGGTGCCGTGGGAGCCGGGCACGGGAATGCGCGCTGCGGTGAAGCGGTGGACGGTGCCGTTTTCTATGAGCAGGTCGGTGCAGTCGGGGCCAGGGAGGTGGCCGCCTTTGAGGAGGATGGCGGTGCGGAATTTTTCCGAGAGGGCGCGGGCGGCGGGTTCGAGTGCGGATTCATCGGGGATGGGCTGGCCTAGCAGGGCTTCGGCTTCGGGGAGATTCGGGGTGATGAGGCGGGCGAGGGGGAGGAGCAGGTTTATATAACAATCGATGGCGGCGGGCTCCAGCAGGGAGGCACCGGTGGAGGCGATCATGACGGGATCGACGACGAGGGCGATGTGCGGGTGGTTTCTCAAAATTTCCGCGACGGCGGTGACGTGGGCGGCGGAGAAGAGCATGCCGGTCTTGATGGCGGCGATGGGGAAACTATCGAGCAGGAGTGAAATCTGGTCGGCGAGGATATCCACGGGCACGGGGTGGACGGCGCGGACGATGTTGGCGGTTTCCGAGACGACGCAGGTGACGGCGGTGAGGCCGTGGAGGTGGAAATGTTGGAAAGTTTTCAGGTCCGCCTGGATGCCTGCGCCGGCGGAGCAATCGGAGCCGGCGATGGTGAGGGCGGCGGGGATGGCGTGTGTCATGGGGATTTGAATAGCGGGCGGGGGATGGCTGGGCAACCGGGATTCGGATTTACTGCGGAGGCGCAAAGCTGGCGGATGGGATTTCATGCGACGGAGGAAGGAGTGAAGCGGGAGGGCACTGAGGATTGATATGGAAATTTTTACTCTCGTATCTCCCTCTTCACTCCTCCCTCCGTGGTAAGAATGTTTGCAGCGTAAATCGCGGGACTGGGCTTTCTTGCTTGGCAGTTTGTGGAACAAGGGGAACGATGAGCGAGATGGCAGGCGTGATTCGCGAATTTGAAGGACTGCGGGTGAAGGTGGATGATGTCATCTACATGCCGAGTCTCGACGCGCCGCCGGACAAGCCGCATCCGTTTGTGTATTTCATCTCGATCCACAACGACTCGCCGGAGCCGGTGACGATCCGTGGCCGGAAATGGGTGGTGCATGAGGACGAGGGGGAGGTGAGCGTGGTGGAGGGCGATGGCGTGGTGGGGCAGACGCCGTCGATCGAGCCAGGCGGGCATTTTTCCTATAACAGCTACCATGTGGTGGCGAAGGGGGCGCGGGCGTCCGGCGCGTTTTTCGGGGAAACGGCGGGGGGGGAGTGGATTTTCGCGCGGATTCCGGAGTTTCGGTTGGATGTGCCGGGGTGGGCTTGAGGGGAGTTGATGGGAAGAAAATGAATGAATGAAGGCCGGGCTGAAGTCCGCGGTCCAATGGGCGGCCCTCTTGCTCTATTCATCAACCTCTTCAAAAAATGACTTCGTCCATGGGGATGTCGTGTGGCTCGGGAAAGGCGTCGGGCACGATTTGTTCCGGGGAGCAGACGCCGATTTTCAGGGCGTCGGGGCGGGCGTTGGCGAGGATGCGGTCGTAGTAGCCCTTGCCGCGGCCGAGGCGGGCGCCGGATTTATCGAAAGCGAGGCCGGGGCAGAGGAAGACGTCGATTTCGGCGGGCGGGATTTCCGGGAGGGCGGGGGAGGGTTCGCGGATGGAGAAATTTCCGGGAAGGAGGTCGGCGGCGGGCTCTGATACGACGTGGAAGCTGAGGGTATGGCCGTGGACGCGGGGGTAGGCCCAACGGATTTCGGGGTGAAGGGTGATGAAATCCGAGAGGTCGATTTCGCCGGGAAGGGGAGAGAAGACGGCGATGGTTTTGAGGTGGGGGCGGGCGGCGAGCCAGTGGCGGAGGGCTTCGCAAACCGGGTGTGAATCCGCTTTCAGATTGGGGAGGAGCTGCCGCATGGTGCTGCGGAGGGCGGATTTTCGGAGGGTTGATTCGGGAATTGCCACTTGCCAACGATTAGGGTTCTTCCATCCTTACTCCCGATGAGGCGATATTGGCAAGCGGCGGCGGTTTTTTATGTCACAGCGGTGTTTCTCGGAGCGGAGGAGCCGGTGAGGCCGTTCTCATGGGATGCGCCGAAGGTGCGGGTGAGTTGTTTCACAAATGATCTCGGGCTGTTGGATTCGGAGCGCGAGGAATACGCGACGAATCTGGTGACGATCGCATCGAACCAACTTGCTGTGGCGAAGGCATCGCCCGCGTCGCTGACATCGGCGCGGCGGATGATCGGTCTGGCGCTGCAGCTTTCACCACGGAATAAAAAGGCGGTGGTGGTGAATTTCCAACTGGCGAAAGGGATTCTGCCAGAGGTGGCGGAGGGAAACTACAGCCCGCAGGTTTTCGCGCGGCTGATTCTGACGCGGGGGCAGTTGTTGGATAAACAAGGCGGGGAGGAGAACAAGACGCTGGCTCGCTATTTCATCCAATTGGCGGCCGAGCTGGATTCTAAAAACGAGGATGCGGTCTATCTGAGCGAGGTGCGGCGGTTGGATCATGGGAGCGCGGATTGGAAGTCCATCACGGATCCGGCGGAGAAAGCTCCCGAACCTTGAACTTACGATGCCTGCGGAAATTGAACGGAAATTTCTCGTCGCGGACGATTCGTGGCGGGATGGAACGCCGGGCGTGAGGATCGCGCAGGGCTATCTCTCGCAGGATCCGGAGCGCACGGTGCGGGTGCGTTTGGCGGGGGAAAAGGCGTGGATCACGATCAAGGGGCGGTCGCAGGGAATCACGCGGGCGGAGTTTGAATACGCGATCCCGCCGGAGGAGGCGCGGGAGTTGCTGGGGCTTTGTCTGCCAGCGGTGATCGATAAGACGCGTCACGAGATCCGGCACGGCGGGCACCTGTGGGAGGTGGATGTTTTTCATGGCGAGAATGATGGGCTGATCGTCGCCGAGGTGGAGCTTTCCGATGAAAACGAAACGCCGGAAATGCCTGCGTGGCTTGGCGCGGAGGTCTCGGACGAGACGCGGTATTTCAACTCGCATCTGGCGAGGCATCCGTTCACGCGCTGGGCCATTGTTTCGGAGGAATGAATCTTCTGCAATCTCCCGCTTGCCAGCGGCCAGCTTCTCCTTACCCTTCGCGAAGAATCTCACATGAAAATCTGGCTCGACGGTAAACTGGTGGATGAATCTGAAGCGAAGGTATCGGTCTTTGACCACGGCCTTCTCTATGGTGACGGCGTTTTTGAAGGTATCCGTTTTTACAACGGACGTATTTTCCGGCTGGAAGAACACATCCGCAGGCTCTTCGATTCAGCGCGGGCGATCATTATCGATATGCCATGGACGCAGGAGGAAGTTTGCAAGTTCACCTGCGAAACGGTCGCTGCGAACGGCCTCACCGATGGCTACATCCGCCTCGTCGTCACCCGTGGCGCGGGCGAGCTCGGCCTGAATCCCTATCTCTGCCCGGTGCCGTCGATGTTCATCATCGCCTCGACGATCAAGCTCTACCCGGACGAGCACTATCAGAACGGCCTTTCCATCATCACCTGCGCCACCCGCCGTCCGGCGCCCGGCGCGCTGATGCCACAGGTGAAATCGCTGAACTACCTGAACAACATCATGGCCAAGGTGGAGGCGATCCAGGCGAACGCGCTCGAAGCCGTCATGCTCAATGAGCAGGGTTACGTGGCCGAGTGTACCGGCGACAACCTTTTCCTCCTGAAAAACGGCACGCTCCTAACTCCGCTGATCTCGGATGGCGCGCTCGACGGCATCACCCGCACGGTGATCATCGAGCTGGCGGAAAAACTCGGCGTTCCTTTCAAGGAATGCTCGCTCACCCGTTATGACATTTTCACCGCGGACGAATGTTTCCTCACGGGAACTGCAGCGGAGGTCATTCCGGTCGTCGCGCTGGACCGCCGGACCATCGGCACCGGCAAGCCCGGACCGATCACGAAACGTTTCCTCGATGCATTCCACGCACTTGCAATGAGCACTGGCACTCCCTTTGCTTAGGTAGCAACTGTAGATAACCCATGAAATGTGATTTCTGCGATAAAAAGGCCACCGTCTTCCTGACCCAGCTCGTCGAGGGGCAGATGAAGAAGGTTTGTCTCTGCGACAATTGCGCCAAGGAGCGCGGTGTCACGGACCCGACCGGCTTTTCGCTGGCGGATCTTCTTCTGGGCGGTCTGCCCGGCGGACCGGGGACGATCGCGGGTGCCACCACCTCGCGGAAAGCTCTAGGAAACGGGAAACAATGCGTGACCTGCGGATTCACTCTTGATGATTTGCGCCGCGTGCGCCGTTTCGGATGCAGCGACTGTTATGCGACCTTCGGCGAGGAAGTCGCACAAATGGTCCGCGGCATGCACAAGGGCACCTCACATATTGGCAAGGTGCCGGAAGGGCTCATGGCGATCCAGTTCCGCAGCCAGCGGATCGAGGAACTCCGCTCACGGCTCGACCAGGCGATCGCTTCCGAAAGTTACGAGGAGGCGGCCGGCATCCGCGATGAGATCCGCAACCTCGACGAAGTCAGAAGTTAGAAATTCCCGTTCTCTATCAAAATCAATCACATGATGCGCTTCAGCACTCTCATCAAGCACCCCGCCGATTGGATGACCGGCGGGCAAGGGGAGCACGGTGCCGTGCTGACTTCCCGCATTCGTCTGGCGCGGAATTTACGCCGCCAGCCGTTTCCCGGCTGGGCGAAGCGTGATCAACGTGCCGCCGCACTCGATTTGATGCGCCCGGCAGTGGAGGCGCTGCCGGCGATGAAGGGCGCTTTTTCCCACGAACTCGGCGATCTGACATCCGTGCAGAAGCAAGTGCTCGTCGAGCGCCACCTGATTTCCCGTGAACACGCCGCACGCGGTGACGGTTCCGCGGCGGTCATCGAGCGCCGCCAGACTTTCAGCTTGATGCTGAATGAAGAGGATCATTTGCGAATGCAGGCAATCCGTCCGGGACTGCAGCTCACTGCGGCTTTCAACGCTCTATCGGAACTGGACACCGAGTTGGAAAGCTCTTTGGAATTCGCGTTCGATCCGACGCTCGGCTATCTAACGACCTGCCCGACCAACCTCGGCACCGGCCTGCGCGCCTCCGCGATGCTGCATCTTCCTGGTCTCGTTCTTAGCGACCAGATCGGCCAAGTGTTGCAGGCGGTGAACAAGATCGGCCTCGCCGTGCGCGGGCTGTATGGGGAAGGCACCGAGTCACTCGGTAATCTCTATCAAATTTCCAACCAGTCCACGCTCGGCGAGAGCGAGGAGACGATCATCCGCCGCCTGGAGCGGGTGATTTCTCAGGTTTCCAATCACGAGCAGAACGCCCGTGAAAAGCTGCTGGAGGACGATCCGGAAATGGTCGCCGACAAGATTGGCCGCGCCTACGGAGTGCTGCGCCACGCGCACATCATCGATTCCAAGGAAGCGCTGAACCACCTTTCCCTGCTCCGTCTCGGCGGAACCCTCGGGTTTTTCCCGGCGGAAACGGTGATGGTCTGTGATTCCCTGCTGATGGACATCCAACCGGCACACCTCCAGCTCCACTCCGGCCGCAAGCTCTCTCCCGAAGAAAGAGACGCGATTCGTGCAGAAATCGTGCGCTCACGTTTGCATTCACTCGATTCTCCTGATATTCGTATTTCAACAAAAGACGATAAAAAGCCTTTAGACTCACCCAACCCCGGCGACGCATGAACAACTTCACCCCACGCGCTCAACAAGTCCTCGCTCTGGCCCGAAAGGAAGCAGACCGATTCAACCATTCCTATGTAGGCACCGAGCACCTGTTGCTCGGCCTCATCAAGCTCGGCCAAGGCGTGGCCGTCAACGTGCTGGAACGCATGGGCTTGGAACTCGAAGCCGTCCGCATGGAGGTGGAGAAGGAAGTCGGATCCGGCCCGCCGCAAAAGGCTGCGGGAAACATTCCTTACACGCCCCGCGTGAAAAAGGTCCTCGCCCTTGCTAACAAGGAAGCGAAGGCCCTGAACCATTCCTATGTCGGCACCGAGCATTTGCTCCTCGGCCTGCTCCGCGAAGGCGAAGGCGTGGCCGCCCGCGTGCTCAAGCGCCTCGATGTGGACATCCAGCGCACCCGCAACGAAATTCTCGCGGAAATCGATCCTAATTTCTCGCCTGACGATCAGGACGATGACGACGACGATGATGACGTCGAAGATGGCGACGGACCTTTCGAAGAAGAAAGCCAGTCCCAAGCCCCGAGCGCGGATGGCGACGCGAAATCCAAAACTCCAGCTCTCAAGGCGTTCGGCCGCGATCTCACGAAAGTCGCCCGCGAAGGTGGCCTTGATCCGGTGATCGGCCGCGAAAGCGAGATCGAGCGCGTGATTCAAATCCTCTGCCGCCGCACGAAGAACAATCCGGTCCTCATCGGTGAAGCCGGTGTCGGCAAAACTGCCATCGTCGAAGGCCTCGCTCAGGAAATCGCCACTGGCAATGTGCCTGAAATTCTCCGCGACAAGAAGGTCATCACCCTCGACCTCGCCCTGATGGTCGCCGGCACGAAATACCGCGGCCAGTTCGAAGAGCGCATCAAGGCCGTCATGGATGAGATCCGTAAAGTGAAGAACGTCATTCTTTTCATCGACGAACTGCACACCATCGTCGGTGCGGGCTCCGCCGAAGGTGCGATGGATGCCTCCAACATCATCAAGCCTGCGCTCAGCCGCGCTGAGCTCCAGTGCGTCGGTGCCACCACGCTCAACGAGTACCGCAAGTACATCGAAAAGGACTCCGCCCTCGAGCGCCGTTTCCAACAGGTGAAAGTAGAGGAACCGTCTGTCGATGACGCGATCAAGATCCTCCAAGGCCTGCAGGAAAAATACGAGAGCCATCACAAGGCCTCGTTCACTCCTTCTGCCATCGAAGCGGCCGTGAAGCTGACTGCCCGATACCTCACCGCCCGTTTCCTGCCGGACAAGGCGATCGACGTGCTCGACGAAGCCGGAGCCCGCGCGCGCATCGGCACGATGACCCGTCCGCCTTCCATCAAACAACTCGAAGCCGCCATCGTCGAAATCAACCGCGACAAGGTGGCTGCCATTGCCGAACAGAATTTCGAAAAGGCCGCCGCGCTCCGCGATGATGAGAAACACGCGAAGAAGAACCTCGAAGACACGCTGAAAAACTGGCGCGCCTCCTCTGAGGAAACCATCGTCACCGTCACCGATGACGACATCATGGCCGTCGTTTCCAAATGGACCGGAGTGCCGCTCCGTCGCATGGAGGAGAAGGAAACCGAGAAGCTCCTGAAAATGGAAGACGAGCTTAAGGGCCGCGTGATCGGCCAGGACGAAGCGGTCATCGCCATTTCCAAGGCACTCCGTCGTTCCCGTGCCGACCTCAAGGATCCGCGCCGTCCGATCGGTTCATTCCTTTTCCTCGGACCCACTGGTGTTGGCAAAACCTACCTCGCCCGCAATCTCGCGGAGTTCATGTTCGGCGATGCGGATTCGCTCATCCAGATCGACATGTCGGAATACATGGAAAAATTCACCGCCAGCCGTCTGATCGGCTCGCCTCCCGGCTACGTCGGTTATGAAGAAGGCGGCCAGCTTTCCGAGGCCGTGCGCCGCCGTCCGTATTCAGTCGTGCTCTTCGACGAAGTGGAAAAGGCCCATCCGGACGTGATGAACCTCCTTCTCCAGATTTTGGAAGAAGGCACCATCACCGACTCGCTTGGTCGCAAAATCGACTTCCGGAACACGATTATCATCATGACCTCCAACGTCGGAGCCACCTCGATCAAACGCCAGACCTCACTCGGTTTCGGCGCGATGACCGAGGATCAGGCCGACTTCCAAGGCATGAAGGACAAGATCCTCGAGGAATCGAAGCGCTACTTCAAACCGGAGTTCCTCAACCGCCTTGATGACCTCGTCGTTTTCCACATGCTGGAAAAGGTCGATCTCAACCAAATCGTCGATCTCGAAGTTTCGAAACTCGTCAAGCGTCTCAAGGAGAAGGACATTACCCTTACTCTCACCAACGATGCCCGTGACCTGCTGGCGATCAAAGGCTTCGACCCTGCTTACGGCGCACGTCCAATGCGCCGCGCTGTGGAACGTTTCCTGGAAGACCCGCTCGCCGAATCGTTGCTGCGTGGCGACGTCAAGTCGGGTGATTCCGTCAACGTCGTCAAAAAATCCGATTCCGAGGAGCTCGATTTCGTCTCCAGTCGCCCCGAGTCTCAGGAGGAAGCCAGCGCTGCCGGCGTCTGACCGATTAATTCCATCAAGCCCGTGCTGGCATCTCCAGCACGGGCTTTTTCGTGGAAAGTCTGTGGGTTCAAGACAACGGAAGCGATTTTCACCGCAGACCTTTGGCTTGCGGTGGGGGCGGATTTGGTTCAAGTCTTGCCGCCGCTCGACCCATCCGTGGCCACTGGATTTCCGGTATGCTTCGATTCTCCCTCAATTCACCTCTCGCATTTCTGGTCGTTCCGGCATTTCTCGCCGGGATGATCGGTGCGTCCGGTCAGGGGACTACTGCCAGCAATGCCGCGCCGAAAGTCGTCGTTCCAACAGGACCCCGTCCGGTTGCCCCGGTCCGCCCGCCTGCCCAGACAGCGCGGATTTTGTATCCTTGGAAAACCCATGTGACGTGTACGATCTTCTGGATCGGCGAGCAGCCGTCGGAACGCAATCCCACGCCAAATAACAAGTCCTCATGGGACCAGCAATGGACGTCGAATTTCGGCGGTTATGACGATCCGGAGCCCTCCAGCCGTATTGCAAACCACACGACCGGAGAGTTCCGGCCGAAGTCGTTTGTTCCGAAGCTCAACCCATTTTACATCGCGCTGCCATACAATGACGTGCTTGGTTACGGCGCGCATAAACCCGAGGCATCGAGGGTGATTCCATGGTTCAACCGGATACGCCCGGAGCCTGGAAAAACCGTGTGCAAGGGCCGCTGGATCCAGATTTATTACGGAAGCCGCAGTTGTTACGGCCAGTGGGAAGACTGCGGACCGTGGGAGACGGATGATTGGGAGTTCGTGTTCGGGACCAAGCCGCCGAAGACCACTCAAAACGGCTCGGCTGGCATCGATCTCTCGCCGTCCATCCGTGATTATCTGGGGCTGCGCTCCGGGGAAAAAGTGCATTGGCGTTTCGTCGAGGCGGGCCAGGTTCCATACGGTCCGTGGAAAAAATACGGTCAGGAGGTTCCTGTCGGAAACGATCCTGACCTCATCGCCCAACAGAAGTATCTCGAATACCTGAGAAAGCTACGCGACGAACAGTTCCTGAAAAAACCGCTGAGCCAGTTGCAGAACTAACCGGGCCAACCGCCGGTTTTCAGGAATTGCAGGCTGAGGCGGATCGCTTCCGGGTGCATCTGGATGAACGTGTGGTCCGCCGGAATGACGCTGAAACCGCGCAGGCCGTCGATCCGGCCTTTTTCCGCAGAGACGATGCCGTCATTTTCCGGGCTGAGAAGTTTTCGGAAAACGGGGATGGAACTTCGGTTGCCCATGATCACCGCCGTTTCCAGCCCGGCGGGAAACGATGGCAAGCGATGCGGCAGACCGCTCGTGCCGAGTTCACCACCCGCCGGGCCTAACACTCGTTTGAGAAGAGGATGTCCCGAAACCCAATCGACGATCTCACTGCCCCCGTTCGGTGGAGCAAGCATGACGATTCTGCCGGTTTTCCAAGGCACCTCTTTAGACAAGAGCGCCCGCAGGATGATCCCGCCGAGCGAATGGGTGATGAAATGGACCGGCTCGTCTCCGGAAATTTTCGCTACCTCGGCCCGCACGAGTTTGGTGAGGACCGCGATGGGCAGGCGCGCCGAAGGGTAGGGGATGCTCATGGTGGAAAAGCCGCCGTTTGTCAGCGCCCGGGCCATCGGTTCCATTGCCCGCCAGCCGCGCCAAAGGCCGTGAAGCAGCACGACCGGTGGGCCGCCAGCCTCGCGCCAGCGCGGCCGGTCCCAAGGAAACGGCGGCGTCAGGATCTCCGCGCAGTCGCGCCAATAGGAGAAGGATTTCACTTCCCGGAGCATGCCATCCGCCGCCGAAACGGCAATCCCAAGCGTCCGACGGGCGGAAAATCGTTCACAAAGGATGAATTCTCAGCCCGAGAGCGGAATAAGCCTGCATTCTTCTTGACTCACTTTGGATCGAAGCCTAAATCGCCGCTCCCAAACGAACCTTTTACCACTGATTCCCATGGCCAACGCACAAGTCATTCTCAAAGAAAAAATCGAAGGCCTTGGTGCCGAAGCAGACGTCGTCAAAGTCCGCGCCGGTTACGCCCGCAACTTTCTGATCCCGCAAGGCAAGGCATTTGAAGCCAGCAAATCGAACCTCCGCCACGTCGAGGCGCTCAAGACCAATCGCGCAGCCCGCGAAGCCGCTGAGCTTGTGGTTTTCCAAGAGCTCGCCGCCAAGATCTCCAAGCTCAAGCCGAAGTTCACCCTTTCCACCGGTCAAGGCGGCAAGGCATTCGGTTCGGTCACCAACATGGACATCCACAAGGAACTCGAAGCTGCCGGCATCGTCATCGACCGTCACGCCATCGAGCTCGACAAGCCGATCAAAAAATCCGGCAAGTCCGAGGTCACCGTGCGCCTTCACCCGGAAGTGATCGCCACCCTCACCATCTCGGTGGACGCAGGCGATACCAAAGAAGAGGACGCCTGATTCCTCCCGCTTGAATCCATTTAATAAAAACCCCCGGCTCGTTTACCGAGCCGGGGGTTTTTGTTTTCAAACACCGCCGTTGGATGGCGATAACTCCAGACAGAAAATATTAGACGAGGCCTTGGCGGAGGGCCTTGGAAACGGCTTCGGTTTGCGAGCGCACTTCCAGTTTGCGGTAAACCGAGCGCAGGTGCATGTCCACCGTGTGCTGGGAGATCGAGAGTTCATCGGCGATCTCCTTTTTGATCAGTCCCTTGACCAGATAGCGCAAGACTTCCTCCTCGCGGCTGGTCATCGCCTCGATCTGGCTGACAGGGCCGTGGCGTGAGAAGCCCTGAAGGATCATGTTGGCGATCGAAGCGCTGAGCGCCGAGGCACCGTGGATCACGTCACGGATGCCGGAAAGAATTTCATCGGGATCCGAGGTTTTCAGCAGGTAGCCGGAAGCGCCGTTGCAGATGGCCCGGTAAACTTTGTCTCGATCGTCGGAGGCGGTTAGGATCAGCACCTTCACATCCGGCAGCATGATGCGGATGTCGCAGAGCACCTCAAGTCCGTCGCGGCGGGGAAGACCGAGATCGAGCAGAAGCAGGTCCGGGCGGTCGTTGGTGAACTTGAGTTTATCGAAGAGATCGGCCGCGCTGGCGAAGTGCTGCGGGCAAATCATGTCGGCCTCGCCACTGATAAGGCGGCGGACCTGTTTGGCGAAAACTTCGTGGTCTTCGAGAATCCAGATGCAGGTGGTGGTGGCTTCAGCGATCATGACATGGTGGGGTGGGCGGTGAGATGGGAGCGTTTGACCAGAAGGCGGATCTTGGTGCCGGTTTCTTTGGAAGAGGCGATTTGAAGAAGTCCCTCAAGCACCCGCGCACGGTCCTCAAGCTTGCGGACGGCGGTGGGGCATTGGGCTTCGTCGAGGGGGAGGCCGATGCCGTTGTCCAGAATCTCAAGGGCGAGCTGGTCGTCCTCGTCCCACAGGCGGATGGAAACGTGGTTGGCATGAGAGTGCTTGAGCACGTTATGAATGGCTTCCTTGTAGAACAGGAAAAGGTGGCGTTTCGCGTCGAGCGAGAGCTTGGCAGCCGTCTTGTTCGACTCGCAATCGAGCGTGAAATTAATTTCCCGCAGGAGACGATTGGCAGTTTCCCGCATGCGCTGGACCAGATCTCCGATGGAGTCCTGGCGGCGTTCCAACAGCCAGACGATGTCGCGCATGGCGAGCGAGCTTTCGCGGGCGATGGATTCCACTTCTCCCAGATCGTCAGCGACTTCCTCCGGGCCGTGGAGGCGGACAAGGTCCTTGCGGGCGGTGCGGGCAATGAGGGAAATACTGCCGAGATTGCTGCCGATGTCGTCGTGGAGATCGGAGGCGATGCGTTTGCGCAGTTGGTCAAGCTGGTCGCGGGACATCAGGCGGCGGCGCTCGACGATGAAAACGGGGATCAGGAAGGTAAGTCCGAGGATCACGGCGGATCCCCACGTTGCATTGAGCTCGCTTTCTGAAGCCAGCTCGCGGTGGATCGGCCGGAGTGAGGCAAGCTCGCGCTCGATGCGGCCACGTTCGTAGAGTTGGTCGAGCCAGACGGTGACGGAGATGATCTTTCTCTCGGAAGCATAGCCGTCGGTGAGGGAAGTGATGGACTTGGCTTCGCTGCCGTGGGTGCGCGTGACCGGCAGATGTTGTGCGAGATTTTTCCCTTTGGACCAGACTTCGATTTCCGAAAGCGCCTGTACTTTCTGGTCTCCTATCAGGTAAGGATGCGTTCCGGTGACTCGCACGTTTTTTGCGGATTTTCCGGTGAGTGGAATCACCAGCGGCGTCATGCTACTGGCCCCGGGGAGAGGATTGTTCCATTCGCAGACCATTTCCTCGGGTTGGCCGTTTTCACCTTGGAGGTGGACGGTGATGGATTCCGGGAAAATCGAGGATTCAAAGGATCTGCTGAGCTGATAGGGAAACAGGACCAGCCGGTCGAGAGGAGCCGCTGCATCGAGTTGGATGTTCCAGGAGACGCTGTCGCCGTTTTCGGCAACGGTAACCGAGTCGCCGAGATCACTGTCAGGCTTGATGCCGTTTTGCCAGATTCCGAGTGGAGTGCGGGCATCGGTCAGGGCTGCGGGATACCAGATTCCCGGCGAGTCCAGATTGCCGACACAGGAGACGGCGGCCCCGAAGGATACCGGCTCGCGGTTTGTCGAGCTAACCACGATTTCGGAAAGTCCGAAGAGATCGATCACATCGCGGTTGTGTCCTTCGTGGACCGTCAACCGCACGTAGCGGGCGGAATCACGGGCCGTGAATGGCACCGGATTTCCATCAGATGGTGGAGAAATGTTGGTTCCGGAGGTGTAGAGGATCACCCGTTGGGCGAAATCTTCGCGATTTGAGAGCTCGATGGTGAACCGTTTCGGAAACATTCCCGGATCTTCTAAAAATTCTCTTTGAGCCGGAATCAGGTAAATCGTGCTGATCGGAAAAGTGGAACCCAGATCCAAGGTCACCGATGGGTCCGCACCGCCGACTTTACTGCGGCATCCACGGTAGCCGAGTCCTACTTTCATGGCATGCTCTCGGTGCTCGGCGAAGGACGAAACCCGGTTGTCCAGCCAAGAGACACGATCCTCAGTCTTAACAAGTTGCGAATCGAAAACACGGGCAATCCTGCCGATTGGATTTGCTATCTGAGCCGGCACCGCTGCCTGCAGATGACTCGCCAACAGAAACGCTGCGAGAGACAGCATTCCACTGGAGAATCGGCAGGGATGGCACGTTGTGAGCATAGACAGGAAAGGCAATACGCTGGGGATACTGATAGTTTTTTAAAAATTATCAATCTTTTTTAATTAAAAAGTTATCCGTGGCAAATCGGCCCTCCTGTTTGGCCGCTGGCAAGCGCCTTGGAGTTAGGTTTTTCATTGTGGCTAAAGGCTTTACGGCGTAACCAGGAAGCGTTTGACCGCTTCACGCTTGAGCCGCAGTTCCCGCCATTCGTTGACCAGGCGGCTGGCTTCGATGATTCCACAGCCGGCGGGAAGGGTCAGATTCAGGCCTTCCCACCAGATTCCGCGGATGGCGACGATGGCATCGAAGCGGCCCTCGTCCCAAAGTCCAAAAGGCGCGCCAAACTGCTGCGGACAGCAGAGGCGCTGCCGCCATTCCAGTAATCTGCCGAGCGTCTCGCCCGTACGCGGCAGCGGGCCGAGCGCCGGAGTCGGGTGGAGGCGGCGCAGCAGATCTTCAGCCGGAAGCGTGGCAGGTAGCTCTAGTGCGATGGTCGTCAGAAAGTGGACGATCGGCCCTAGATCAAGGATTTCACGGGATAGCCGCTCGACGCTACCGAGATCGAGTAGTTTTGAAACCAGCGTCTGTGCGACGTATTCGTGCTCGCGGATTTCCTTTTCATCGACCGCAAAAACCTCGCGATCTTCGCTCCGGGCGGTGCCCGCGAGAGCCATCGTTTCGAGGTGACTTCCACTCAGGGAAAACAACAATTCAGGCGTGGCTCCCGCAAAACCGGAGTCCTGATGCACCCAGCCATAGGAATAGAGCGGCGCTGACTGGCGTGTCATCGCTGCGATCACCGACTTACCCGGGGGCTGCCACGATTTCCCACACTCGGTGACCACCGGCACGGTTTTTTCAAAAACCCCGCTGTGAATGCACGACATGACTTCTTGGAAAATCACCGAAAACGGCGCGGCATCGAGTGGCTCCCACTCACAGGCCAGCGGAGGAGCGTCGGAAAATCGCTCCGCCAGCTCCTTCGCCGTGATCCGCTCAATCCTGGAAGGCGTCTTCCACGGTGCGGCTTCGCTCAGCGCGAAATCCTGTAGGTAAAACGCAACCCCGCTGGTCGGTGCACATGCAGATTCCTCGAACGGACCGTGCCCGATCAGCACGCTGCCATCACGTCTTGCCAGCCACGCCGTCGAGTTGGGAAAATGATCCATGAATTGTTGGGAAAAGGT
Source organism: Verrucomicrobiales bacterium (assembly GCA_038204755.1). Classification (GTDB taxonomy): domain Bacteria; phylum Verrucomicrobiota; class Verrucomicrobiia; order Verrucomicrobiales; family Akkermansiaceae; genus Luteolibacter. Next base: position 51,560 of record JBBRCO010000003.1, on the reverse strand, counting down.
GTGCGGGGCCGGGCCTGCCCGCAAGCGCGATCGGGAAACTAAAACGCGTCCCTCACCCGGCTGACCCGCGGTTTTTTTCCATCCTCCACGTAGATTTCGATCACGTCGAAGCGCCATGGCAGATCGCGCGTGCCGAGTCGCTTGAGCCAGGCGTTGGCCCCGCGCTCGATCAGGCCCTGCTTTTCCCGGTTCACCGCGTCGAGTCCGCGGATTTTCGAACCCTCGCGGCGGGTCTTCACTTCGACGAAAAGCAGCAGCTTTCCATCCCTCGCCACAATATCGACCTCGCCGCGCCTCGGCCCCTTGTAGTTTTTCGCGAGTATCCGGCAGCCATTGGCGCGCAGCCAGTCGGTGGCCACCCTCTCTCCGTAGTTTCCCAGCCAGATCCGGTCGCGGCGTTTTCCATCAGGCCCCGTCAAGCGGCAGGGTGAGTTGAGCGACCGGCTGAAACGACCGACGATGGTGGCAACAAGGGCCGTGAGTCCGAAGCGCTTCAAGATGCCCTTTCGTGCCATATCCCTGATGCTTCGCAAAGCCGAATTGAGGGAAATCCCTATCAATCTCCAACATGATCCGGTCCCGCGTGACCTTGGCGATGATGCTGGCCGCAGCGATGGATAGTGAAATCCCGTCGCCCTTGACGATGCCCTCGTGAGAGAAGGGAAAATCCCTGACGGGCAGTCCGTCGATCAAACAGAAATCCGGCTTCTGCCGGAGCGTCTCCACCGCCCGGCGCATGGCCAGGTGGGTGGCACGGAGGATGTTGATGCGGTCGATTTCCTCATGATCGGCCGTAGCGACCGACCAGATGATCTCCGGATCCGTCGTGATTTTTTCAAAAAGAACGTCACGGCGGGTCGCGGAGATTTTTTTAGAATCATCCAGCCCCGGACACATGAAACCGCGCGGTAAAATTACCGCCGCAGCGGCCACCGGGCCCGCAAGTGGCCCCCGACCCGCCTCATCCACGCCCGCGATCCATGACAGACCACGGGCATGACAGGCGGTTTCGAAGGACAGATCGGGCATCAGAAGTGGTTGAAGCGGTCGCGCACGCTCATCTGGGAATTCGTCTGGGTGGCGAAAAGCTGGGTGGCGAATACCGTGCCGTCGCTATCCACCACGATGCCCACCCCGGTGTAGGTCCAGGCGCTGCGCATGTTGAATTCGTGGCCTTTCGAATTTGCCCACAGGTCCACCAGCACCGGCGCATAATTTTTGCCAGGATGGTTCGCTGCGGCCACGTTTTCGCTGAGATTCTCCATGTGGTAGGCTTGGCGGGCCATCAGGGCGCGTCCGTCGAAGCCGAAGTGGCTGACGTTTTTCCCGGACAGAGTGAATGTTCCGCGGTGTGAGCGCAGGTATTCGCTGTGCTCTTGGGCAAGGCGGTCCAGACCGGCATGGCGTTGGAGATCCGACGCGCCGTGGCTGCGGCGGTAGGAATTGACTTCCTGAAGAACCCGCTCGGAGAGCGAGGAGTCAGGACGAAGCGACGCCGAGACCGGCATCTTCTTGGTTTGTGGTTGCGAGGCGCACGATGCCAAAGCAGCGGCGCAAGCGACCGTGATCACTTTCAGGTAGGTATATGTTTTCATGCAGGGACAGCACAGGAAATTTATTGCCTGAAACTCCGTTGATTGTAAAGAAAATTTAAAAATATACATAATCGTGCAATGTGAATCATCTGAAGATTTTAAAACCAGGAAAAGGGTAAAATCTCACGCGAAGTCCGGTGTGAATGCCGCGCCGGGCAAGATCGTAACTGAAACCGCAGATAGTCCGCTTCCGGCACTCCGCTTCGATGCTCATGCAGTCTTCGTCCCCTGGAAAGTAGCCGAACTCAGCACCCTGCCGAAAACCGCTTTTCCACCGCTCTCCCCCTTTTCCAGAATAACGAGTCGGGACCTTGCTTTCCCGTCTTCAATCAACCCCGTCTTCAGGCGGGTGACCAAGAGGAAGAGGGGGGGCGGTCAGGTCTCCCCTCCTTGTTCTCCGTCACAAATTCAACATCATCTCCACCGGCAATGGCCTGCGGCGAGATACCTCGGCCGCATTCGCAGCTCAAAGCCCACCGCAGCGACGGTATTGCAAGGGCCTGGCCGGGTTGGAGATTGAACAAAAGGCGTTCAACTGTCGAAAGTGGCGGAACGAGAGGGATTCGAACCCTCGGTACGGTTACCCGTACGTTCCCTTAGCAAGGGAGTGCTTTCGACCACTCAGCCATCGTTCCTGATAACGGGTCGGGAGGTTTGAAACATAGCGGAAGGGGGACGTCAACCTTTGGCAGGTGGATTCTTGGAGAAATTACAAATCTCCCGGATTCCGGCACTTTCGAAGGGCTGAAGATGCCTTCGAGAACTCCGTCTTTCCTGGAAATGCTGAGGCGGCTGATGCTGCGCGATGATTTATCCGACCTGCTCCAACCCGTGGTTGCGAGGAGTAGGGGATTTCCGGTGGTTTTTCCGGCGGCCGGATCTGGAAAGAGCGGCATGCCTGTCCAAGAGAGCAAAATCTGCTGAGGAAATGCCTCACCATTTAGCTTGCCACCTATCGGGGGAAGCCCCACAAAAGCGCTCCGTTCACGCCGGGGGCTGCGTATCAACCATTGCTGCGCCCCGTTTTGCGCGGCCCAACCCTCATTCGAGCCCATTATGGACAGCATCTCATCCCGTATCGCCAAGGTCACACCCTCTCTCACCCTCGCCGTGACCGCACAGGCCAAAGCCATGATCGCCAAAGGCGAAGAAGTTTATGCACTCGCCGGTGGTGAGCCGGAAGTGGACACCCCGCAGTTCATCAAGGACGCGGCCATCGAGGCAATGCAAAGCGGCAAGACCAAATACACCCCATCCGGTGGCATTCCCGAGCTCCGCGAAGCCCTCTCCGCCAAGTTCCTCACGGACAACAATCTCAAATACGCCGCCAACCAGGTCTGCGTCACCAGCGGCGCAAAAATGGCCTGCTTCAACGCCATCCTCGCCGTCATTGAAGAAGGCGACGAGGTCATCATTCCGACTCCCTACTGGGTTTCCTATCCGGAAATGGTGAAGCTCGCCGGCGGCATCCCCGTCCTCGTCGATACCAAGGAATCCACCGGCTGGAAAATGACCCCCGAGCAATTCGAGGAAGCCATGACCCCGGCGACCAAGATGGTCATCATCAACTCGCCAGGCAACCCGACCGGTGCCGTTTACACCAGGGAAGAACTTTTCGCTCTCGGTGAAATCGCCCTCACGGAAGACATCATCATCCTGTCCGACGAAATTTATGAAAAGCTCGTTTACGGCGATGCCAAGCACGTTTCCATCGCCTCTCTCAGCGACGAACTCTACAATCTAACGATCACCGTCAACGGCTTTTCCAAGGCCTACTCGATGACCGGCTGGCGCCTCGGCTACACCGCCGCCCCCAAGCCGTTCGCCGATGCGATCGACAAGATCCAGAACCACACGATCTCCAACGCTAACACCTTCTCGCAATACGGTGCCCTCGCCGCCCTCGAAGGCGACCAATCGTTCATCGAAGACCTCCGCGGCGAATACGACGTGAAGCGCCAGTTCATGTTCGCCCGCCTCAAGGCCATCCCGAACATCCGCGTGGTCGAGCCGGAAGGCGCATTCTACTTCTTCGTTTATACCGGCAACACCGGCCTGAAGTCGATCAACCTCTGCGATAAACTGCTCTCCCGCTACAAGGTCGCCGCCGTCCCCGGCATCGCCTTCGGCTACGACGACGGCATCCGCCTCAGCTATTGCACCACGCTGGATATCCTCAACGAAGGACTCACCCGCTTCGAGCAGTTCTGCCGCGAGCATTGAAAGTGACATGGGCATTCCTGCCTGTTTTTCTGAATGAGCGGATGCTTGGGAATCGTCCACACGCCCCTCAAAGCGGTGATGCCCTCCGCACTCCAAAGGTCCCGCTTGCGACGGATATGGGCAATTTGCGCCCATCCTCCTGGGCGTGGGAGCGGGAGATTTTCTATTGTTCTTTCTGGTCGTTTCTTGGTGCGGTATTTACGGTTCTGTCATGGACGCGTTGATTCACCACCTTGAAGAAAGACAGGAACTCTCCGCCCGCGAGGTGGCGGTGGCGGTGGAGTTGCTGCTCGATCCCGCCGCGCCGGATGAGAAAAAGGAGCGGCTGCTGGAAGCACTTTCCCGCAAGGGCGAGACGCCGGGGGAGATCGCTGGATTCGTGGAGGCTTTCCTAGAGCACGCGGTGGACCCGCATCTCGGGCTGCTGGATCTCGAAGGACCCACGCTCGATGTCTGCGGCACGGGCGGCGATCAGCTTGATTTGTTCAATGTTTCCACCACCTCCATGTTTGTCGTCGCTGCGGCCGGAGCGGTGGTGGTGAAACACGGCAACCGCGGCATCACTTCCAAAAGCGGCGGCGCAGACGTGCTGGAGGCGCTCGGCATCCGCATTGATCTACACGCGGACGGTTTCCGGAATTGCGTGGAAAATGCCGGGCTCGGCTTCATGTTTGCGCCGATCTATCACCCGGCGTTCAAGGCGGTGGTGGCCGTGCGCAAGTCGCTGGCAGCGCGCGGCGTGAAGACGATTTTCAATCTAATCGGTCCGCTGCTCAACCCGGCGCGTCCGCAGTGCCAGCTCATCGGAGTATTCAACCGCGACCTTTGCCCGGCCTTCGCCGAGATCCTGCAACGCCTTGGCCGCGACAGCGCTTGGGTGGTCCACGGCACCACTGGCGACGGACGATCGGTGGACGAGGTGAGCCTGATGGGTTCCACCCGCATTTTTAAAGCCGGGCTCTATCAGGATATGGAGGACGAGGAAGTGCGGCCGCGGGATTTCGGATTGAAACACGCTGAAGTCGCCGAGCTCCAGGGCGGCGATGCGAAGGTAAACGCCGTGATCCTGGAAAATATCCTCGCTGGCCGTGAAACCGGGCCGAAGCGCGACATGGTCCTGATGAACGCCGGTGCCGCGCTCGCCTGTGCCGGCCTAGCTGACAACATGGGCGATGGCATCGGGGTCGCGTTGGAAATGATCGCCAGCGGTGCCGCGCTTGAAAAACTCCGTCTCCTGCAAAAGCACGCGGTTTAGCGGACGGCATCGTTTTTTCGAATCGCCAACCGTTGCCACAAATCGGACATTTGCAGGCAGAAAGTTCGCTGCCATTCATGAAGATCGTTTTCCGTCTGAATTACCACACCGCCCCCGGCCAGTCGATCTGGCTCAAATACTCCATCGTGCTCGGCGCATCCGGCGTCCGTTTTGACCAAGTCGCGCCGCTCCACTGGATCAGCGAGCAGCAATGGGAAACCAGCGTGGACATCAAAGGTGCGGGCGAGCTGCGGATGGAATACAGCTATCAGCTCCGGCAGTCTGGCAATGGGGTGCAGCTCGATGAATGGCTTGCGCCGCGTGTGGTCGAGTTTGATCCGGCTGCGCAGGACGCCCTGCTTCTGTTGGATTCGTGGTGCTCGGCGGGCACTGTGGATTACGCTTTCGAGACGAACGCATTCCTTGCCGTGCTGCCGCCGCGGGGACCCTTTGAACAACCGGTCATCCCGCTCCACGCGAACCACACGTTCCAACTCCGGATGGCCGCCGTGCCGACGGGGACGGTGCCGTGTCTGATCGGCAGCGTGGAGGAGATCGGTGACTGGGGCTGGCATCATGCGGTGCCCTTGCAGGAGGTTTCTGCTAACATCTGGCAGAAAACTCTCTATCTGCCGGAAGATTGGGGCATCCATTACAAATATGGCCTGTTCGACCTGAAGTTGAAATGCGTGACCCGGATGGAGAATGGGGAAAACCGCTGGCTGCCCGCGCGCGCATACGGCAAGCAGCAATGGACAAAAGTGAGCGACGAATGTTTCCGCAGGGACACGTCCGGCCTGTTCCGCGGCGCGGGTGTGGCGATCCCGGTGTTCTCGCTGCGCAGCGGGAAAAGCCTCGGTGTCGGCGAGTTTGCGGACCTCAAGCCGCTCGCGGATTGGGCGAACGGAGTGGGGCTGAATCTGATCCAAATTCTGCCGATCAACGACACGACCTCCTCACACGATTGGACGGACTCCTATCCGTATTCGGCGATCAGCGCCTTCGCGCTGCATCCGATCTATCTGCGGATCGATGATCTGGATTACGCAATGCCCGCTGCTTTCATGGAAGGGGTAAAAGCCACCCGCGCCGCTCTCAACGGGCTGGAACAAGTCGATTACGAAGCGGTGATGGCAGCAAAAGTGAAACTCACCCGCCAGATTTTTGAAAAGTACCAAAAGGCGATCCTTGCCAATGGGAAATTCAAATCCTTTCTGGAAGCCAACCGCGACTGGTTGATGCCCTACGCCGTTTTCTGCGTGAAGCGCGATCATTTCGGCACTGCGGATTTCAGCCAGTGGGAGGATTGGGCGGTCTTTGATGAAGGAAAGTTGAACGCACTGTTCGATCCCGCGCATCCGGAGTTTCTGGAAATATCCTATCACATTTGGCTCCAGTGCGAGCTCGACCAACAGCTCGCCGATGCCGTCGGTCACCTGCACGGAAAGGGCCTCGCGCTCAAGGGCGACCTGCCGATCGGCATCGACCGCCAGTCGGTGGACGCATGGTCCGCGCCGCACCTTTTCAAGATGGACGCGCAGGCCGGCGCACCGCCGGATGCCTTCGCGGTGAAGGGCCAGAACTGGGGATTCCCGACCTACAACTGGGAGGTGATGAAACAGGACAACTACGCTTGGTGGCGGTCGCGGTTCGAACAACTCAGCCGTTATTTCGATGCCTATCGGATCGACCACATCCTCGGCTTTTTCCGCATTTGGCAAGTGCCATACGATCACGTCGAGGGCATCATGGGCTATTTTGATCCGGCGATGCCCATCCACATCGACGAGATCCGCGAGCGTGGAATCCACTTTGATTATAACAGATTCTGTCGTCCCCACATCCGCTGGAACATGCTGGGCGAAAAGTTCGGCGAAGCGGCGGAATACGTGAAGGGGAATTTCCTGCACGATTCCGGCGACGGTTATTTCCATCTGAGCGAACAGGTGCTCACGCAGCGGCGGATCGTCGATTATTTCACGGAGCATCCGCACGATGATTTCATCCGGGAAGGTCTGTTGGATTGCGCGGGTGAGGTGCTTTTTTTCGAGGTTCCGGGGTCGCACGGCATGCTGTTCCACCCGCGCTGCTCGATGCAGATGACCCGCTCCTATCAGGCACTCGATGCCGACGTCCGCTGGCGGGTGGAGGACCTTTACAACGATTATTTCTATCGGCGTCAGGAGGATTTCTGGCAGGCGAATGGATACGGGAAGCTGCCAGCCATGCGCCAGGCCAGCCCGATGCTGCTCTGTGGCGAGGACCTCGGCATGGTCCCGGCGTGCGTGCCCGGCGTGCTGAAGGAACTCGGCATCCTGTCGTTGGAAATCCAGCGCATGCCGAAGACGCATGAGATGGAATTCTTCAATCCGGCGCAGGCTCCTTACATGAGCATCGTCAGTCCATCCACTCACGACATGCCCACACTGCGGGCATGGTGGAAGGATGATGCCGCCGCGACCGCACGTTTCGCCTGGCAGATGTTTGGCATCGATTTCGCTCCGTCCGATCTCACCGGCGAGGTTGCCACGAAGATCATCTGGCAGCACCTCCAGTCTCCGGCGATGTGGGCGATTTTTCCACTTCAGGACCTGCTGGCCATCGATGAAACGCTGCGGAACCCGGATCCCGAGTCCGAGCGTATCAACGTGCCCGCGATCATACCTTACTACTGGCGCTACCGGATGCACCTCGATTTGCATGAACTCGCGTCTGCGGAAGGCTTTAACAGCCGGATCAGACGGCTGCTGCAGGCCTCTCACCGCGCGGGTTCGCTGTAAACCAAATTTCTCTGAGGAACCCTTGACCCGGTGTGCGGGCGGACAATAGGGTTCGCGCGGTTTTCCGCTTCGATAGCGATCCGCACATTATGAACATCCACGAATACCAAGCCAAGGAACTCTTCGACCGCTTTGGCGTGCCGAGCCCCAAAGGAAAAGCAGCTTCCACCGCCAGGGAAGCCTATGACGCCGCCAAGTGGCTCGACGTTAAGAACCTCGTCGTAAAAGCCCAGGTCCACGCCGGTGGCCGCGGCAAGGGGACGTTCAAAAACGGTTTCCAAGGCGGCGTGCAGCTCGTGGAATCTCCCGAGGCCGCCCGTGATGTCGCCACAAAGATGCTCGGTGAGGTGCTCGTCACGAAGCAGACCGGTGAGGCAGGTAAACTCGTGCGCAAGGTGATGGTCACCGAGTCCGTATCCATCCAACGCGAACTCTATCTCGCGATCCTGATGGACCGCCAAACCTGTCAGCCGGTGGTCATCGTTTCCACCGAAGGCGGTATGGACATTGAGGAAGTGGCGGAAAATTCTCCTGAAAAGATCCTCCGCGAATACATCCATCCGCTCGCCGGACTTCAGGCCTATCAGGTGCGCAAGATCTGCAAGACCCTCGGCCTCACCACCACTGCCCGCCAGTTCGGACGTCTGCTCCATTCGCTTTACAAGCTCTTCATCGAGTGTGATTGCTCGATGGTCGAGATCAACCCGGTCGTCATCACCACCGACGACCACGTTTACGCCCTTGATGCGAAGTTCAACTTCGATGACAACGCGCTCTATCGGCATCCGGAAATTTCCGCTATGCGCGACAAGGAAGAGGAAGATCCACGCGAGGTCGCGGCCGCCGAGTTTGATCTGAACTACATCGGACTTGATGGAAACATCGCCTGCCTCGTCAATGGTGCCGGCCTCGCCATGGCCACCATGGACATCATCAAGCACTACGGTGGTGATCCTGCCAATTTCCTCGACGTGGGCGGCGGAGCCTCGAAAGAGCAGGTCACCGCAGCGTTCAAGATCATCCTCGGTGATCCTAACGTGAAAGGCATCCTGATCAACATTTTCGGTGGCATCATGGACTGCAACATCATTGCCGAAGGCGTGATCGCCGCAGCCAAGGAAACCGGCCTGCCGATTCCGCTCGTCGTCCGCCTCGAAGGCAACAACGTCGAAATGGGCAAGGCCACCCTCGCCGCCTCCGGCCTCAACATCGTCAATGCCAGCGACATGGCAGATGGTGCCCAGAAGATCGTCGCCGCCGTCGCCTGAAATCCGAGCACTGAAATCTAGCAAACTCTTATGGCCATTCTAATCGACGAAAACACCAAGCTCCTGGTTCAGGGGATCACCGGCAGCTTCGGCGCACGCCACGCCCAGCTCTCTCTGGAATACGGCACCAAGCTGGTCGCCGGCGTCACGCCCGGCAAAGGCGGGCAGAAGTTTGAAAACATCGTGCCGATTTTCGACACCGTCTATGAAGCGGTGCAGGAAACCGGTGCCACCGCCACCGCCATCTTCGTCCCACCCGCCTTCGCTGCGGATGCGATTCTCGAAGCGGCAGACGCCGGGGTGGAACTCATCGTCTGCATCACCGAAGGCATCCCCGTCATGGACATGATGCGGGTAAAAGCCATGCTCGCCGGTTCCAAGTCACGACTTGTCGGGCCTAACTGCCCAGGCATCGTCACTCCCGGACTCGGCGAGAAAAGTCACGGCGGCTGCCGCATTGGCATCTCCCCCGGCTACATCCACAAGCGGGGCAACGTCGGAGTCGTCTCACGTTCCGGCACGCTCACCTACGAAGCCGTGTTTCAACTCACGCAGCTCGGTTATGGCCAGAGCACCTGCGTCGGCATCGGTGGCGATCCAATCAACGGCACCAACCATCAGGAAGTGCTGGAAATGTTCAACAACGACTCCGAAACCGAAGCCATCATCCTCATCGGTGAAATCGGCGGCAATGCGGAAGTCGAAGCCGCCCGCTGGGCCAAGGAACATTGCAAGAAGCCGATCGCCGGATTCATCGCCGGAGCCACCGCACCTCCGGGCCGCCGTATGGGCCACGCCGGAGCCATCGTCGGTGGTGAGGAAGATACCGCGCAGGCCAAGAAGCGCATTCTGGCAGAGTGCGGCATCGCCGTGGCGGAAACTCCCTCTGTCATGGCCACCACGCTGCTGGAACGCTGGGGCAAGTAAGCTGAAATCATCTATCAAAGGGCGGGGCGCAAGCTCCGCCCTTTTTAGCACCGGGACCGCGGAATCCAGTGCCTGCGCTAGCAGGTTTTCTGAAAAATGGCGAAGCCCGGACTGGCTGGCCCATAGGCAATTCATTCCGCCAGTCATGGAACTGCGAAAGCAAAACGTCTTCAGCCCCTCAATTTCTCTAATCAATGGTCCGCGACAAGAGCGGCATGGCCCCTTGGCTGCCTGAAACTGGACAGCTAGCAATGCTGAGATAGATTCTCCTGTTATGAACGATGATGCCGCAGCGGAAGAATCAGAAAAACAGCTCGGACTCGCGCGAACCAGCCTCGTTTTTGGAATTCTCAGCATTCCGCTAGCTTTTGTTCTTGTCTTTGGCCTGATCGCGATCTTCACCGGCAGGCGGGCAAGAAAGCGATTGCTCAAGTCGCCTGATATGAGGAACGGTGCGACAATCGCATTCGTGGGGATGATGCTGGGTGGCTTGTCGCTTTTTATCGGAGTGATGGAAATTTTCGCGGCTCCCACTGCGGCTTTAGAACGCGCTCGCCGTACGACAACCCTCGCCACTTCCGTCGCCATCGAATCCGCAGTGAACAACATCTATTCCGAAAACGGCAGGATACCCGATGTCCAAGGCAGAGTGACGACGGATTCGCCAGAAGGAGTGCAATTCCTGAAGGCCTATTCGATCCCTATGGAAATCCATACACCGTCATCCTTGATACGGATGGTGGCGAGAAGCTCCATTTCGACATCGCAGGAAAGCCGGTTCATCTGAATGGCCGCCGTGTCGCCGTCTTTTCACCGGGGCATGATCACAAACTTGGAACTCCAGACGATGTGACGGCTTGGTAGCTCACTCCGCCAGCGTCACCTTCACTCTGACGAACTTCATCGGCCCGGTCAGCGGCACGCTCACGGTTACTTCCTCGAAGCCATCGGACGTCGGGGCGTAGGGTGCCACGCGGAAGGCCGCACCACTGGGCGCGCTGCTGTCCCATTCTCCCAGATTGTTGGAGAACTGCACGGTTTTTGTCAGGCCACGCTCGGTGGCGTCGGTGCGGAGCGGATAGCGGATGAGCAGGTTGTTACCTGATTTTTCCGCTCTGGGAATGAGGCTGCGTCCGTCCGGGGAAAAGGGCGATGCCAGGGTGGGGGAGCCGCCGAACGCGTATTCCATCAGATTGCTGATGCCGTCGTGATCCGGGTCCGCATCGTAGGCGGGATCGCTGACGCCATTGATCCATGTGGCGTAGCTCGGAGTGATAGACAGGCTGGTGCCGATGGTGACTGGCGAGCCGCCATCGTAGGTTTGTACCGCCGTCAGTTGCATGCCTTCCGCTGCCGGGAGACTCGTCCATGTGGCGGTGAGCGATGCGCTGGCGGCGTTGGCGATTCCACCGCGGCGACATTTCCAGATAAGGGGAGTGGCCGCCTCGCAGATCCATCCGGGGCCGCTGACGCTGGCCGGGGCAGTGGGAAATGTCAGAACCAAATTCACGTTGTGGGCCGCCGCAGCACCAAAGTTCCCGGTGTTGATCGCGATGCTCCCGGGCCTCGATTGGCGGAGCGGGCCGTTGGCGGTGACGTGGGTGCCGAGCATGGTGGCTGCCGGATAGAAACGTTTCATGTGATAGCCGGTGGCCTCCATCGTCGCGTCCAGTTGCGGGAGATAGCTGGGAATCGAGGCCATGTAATTTCTCGCCGCCGGTCCATCGATCCCGTCGTCAGGTGTCAGATCGTCGGATGCGCTGATTGTCCCGACGATGGCGGGGTGGCCATTTTCCATGACGAAAATCGGACCGCCGGAATCGCCAAAGTAGAACGAGCAATCGTCCGGATGCCCGTTGGGATCGTTCTGATCGTAGTCGAAATAGATGAACCGCGTGGTATCGAAACCGGGATCGTTGGTGAGGGTGATGTGGCCTTTGATCGTGTTCGTGCCGCAGTCCACGAAGCTGCCGCAGACGAGGATGGGCTTGCCCACGTAGTCCGCCTCGGACGGCAGGTTCAGCACGGGAAACGGCGTGATGCCCAGCGAGGTATCCACTGGGCTGGAGAGTGTGACGAGCATCATGTCCGTCTGTTCGCCCTGTGTGTTGATGATGGGAGTCTGGCTTTGGATTCCGTAAAGATGCTGTTGGCCGTCATTTCCCACGAAGATGATCTGCCAGGCGGGATTGAGCGTATAGTGCGTGGCATAGATGAAATGGCGCGGCGAGACGAGGGCCATCTGCCGTGTCCAGTCCTCGGGATCGTCCGGCGAGCCGATGCCGAGGAGCAGCGAGGCGTTCGAGATGAAAGCCGGATTCGGCGAGGGGACGACGTGATAGACCCGCTCGGGGAAGTTGAGGAGGCGCTTGTGGGTGTCCGGATTCGGCTCCCGGATGATCAGGGCCATGGTTGGCGACGTGGCGACAAGCGCCAGCACAGCAATACCTCTAAATCCGGGGGGGATCAGACTCATGCGCGATGAAATAGCCACGCCGGGTGCGTTTGGCGAGTTGTTACTCCTCGGGTAGAGTCAGCAGTTCCTCGTCCTCCTCACGGTACTGATCCAGGAGAAATCCATCGTTGGCATGCCAGCGCAGCCAGACCGCGTCTCCCCAGCTCGGTGGCAGGACGTCGAGCTGGAATGTGCGGTGCTGCTGCTCGGCGCAGATCCGGTATTCGCCACAGCGGATCCAGTAGCGGGTGTGGGAGCCGAAATAGATCACATCCTCCACCGTGCCGGGCACCGCGTTCTCCCACTCTCCGCCGGCGGGCTTCTCGCGGGAAACCATCAGTTTTTCGGGACGCACGGATAGATGAATGCGGTCGCCTGGGCGGACCGGCTTGTCATTGTCGATCAGGACCGGGCCGAGGCCGGGGATCTCCGCGCGCGAGAACCGTTCCCCCAGCGACTCAGTCACACGGCCTTCGAGGAAATTCGTATCGCCGATGAACGCCGCGACGAAGGAAGTGCGCGGCGTTTCATATATCTCCGCCGGTTTCCCGATCTGCTCGATGCGGCCCTTGTTCATCACCGCGATGGTGTCGGAAATGGACATCGCCTCGCCCTGATCGTGGGTGACGTAGAGAAAGGTGATGCCCACCTCGTCATGGATCGCGTCCAGCTCGACGAGCAGGCGCTGCCGGAGTTTTAGATCGAGCGCGGCGAGCGGTTCGTCCAGCAGCAGGACGCGTGGCTTGTTCGCCAGTGCGCGGGCGATGCCTACCCGCTGTTTCTGGCCGCCGGAGAGCTTCGATGGCAGCTTGTCCGCGTGCGGCGTTAGATCCACCAGTTCCAGCATCCGGTCCACCTCGCGGGTGACTTCCGCTTTCGAGAGCTTCGCGATTTTCAGCCCGAATCCGATGTTGTCCCGCACGCTGAGGTGGGGGAAGAGCGCGTAGTTCTGGAAAACCGTGTTCACCGGCCGTTGCTCCGGCGGCAGCAGGGTGATGTCGCGGCCGTCGAGCAGCACGCGGCCAGAGTCCGGTTTCTCGAATCCCGCCGCCATCCGCAGCAGGGTGGTCTTGCCGCAGCCGGATGGGCCTAACAATGAAAACGTCTTCCCATGGCCGATCTCCAAGGTCACGCCGTCCACCGCCGTGAAGGCACCGAAGCATTTCGTGACGTTTTCAAATCTCAGAGTGCCTTCCATCTCGCGCGAATCACAGAGTCTTTCCGCCAAAACCTCAACTCCCATCTCCGCCCGCAGTCGCCGTATCAAAATCATTTGAAGGTTTTCAGCCGGAAAAAGGACCAGGAAAACGCAAAAAACGGAGATGCGTGGGTAGGGTGAATCTGGATATATCCAAGCTCGGTTCTGAAGGATTTCCCCCCCCGTAAGACGATCACGCGACAGGACCTGTTTTTGCGTCCTGTTTGATCCTTTTTGCGGCTGAAGTCATCTTGCTGTTTCTAATGCGTCCGCTCGCGTAAATTGAAAATTGGCAAATCAGCCGCCGCTTCGTTAGTCCTCGCCCGCGTAAATTTTTGTTTGGAAAAATGAGGTGGAATCGGGGGCTGGGGAAAAAATGTCTTTTCCCGCCCCCGATCCCTTGGGACCACCGGCTCAACCCCAAGTAAAGCCGGACGATCTGGAAATCATTTCGCCGGTGCGGGCGGCGGGTTCTCCGCGGGCGCTGAAGGCGGAAAATCTTCTGCGGAGATTTTCTGGTCGTGGTTGCGGTCGAGAAGTTCGAATCGGCCCTCCTGCTGGTCTTCGGTCAGGTTTTTCACCGCTGGACCGGCGCGGAATTCCTCGAATGAAAGGGCTCCGTCGCCATTGGAATCCAGCTTCTGATAGATCGGGCCGCCGCCGTCGGTGCCCTTGCCGTCCGGTCCTTTTGGGCCGCGTTTGCCGTCGGGGCGTTTGAACTCGGGCTTGTCATTGGGCGAGATGACGCCGTCGCCGTTGGTATCGATGCGTTTGAAAACCTCCAGCTGTTTTTCCGGCGGGAGCTTCTTAAACAACTCGCCTGACTTGAACTCCTCAAGGCTGATGCCGCCGCTCTTGTCGCTATCGAGTTCCCACAGGCGCTGCATTTTCGCGCCCTGGCCATCGCGGGGTTTGGCGAAGTTGCCAAGTTCCTCGCGGCTGAGCCTGCCATCGCCGTCCTTGTCGAGGCGTTTGAAAAGGTTCTGGCGCTTGTCCTCGGGGAGTTTCTGGATGCGCCGCATGGCGTTGAATTCCGCCTTTGAGAGGAAGCCGTCGCCATCGGCATCGGCCATCTTCCAGAGTTCAATGAAACCACCGGGAGGATGCCCGCGGCGTTCGCCCTTTGCCCCCGGAGGAGGCCCTTGTTGCCCCGTTTCGGGTTCGGCCACGCATACTGTAGGAAGCAGCAGACCCGCAATAAGAAGGGAAACAGGGATTGTTTTCATGAGAGATTCGAGCTTTTCTGGCTCCGGTCCGGGGAGCTTCGAGCTAGGAAACTCCGGTGCCGCAGAAAAGTTTCGGCCATCGGCCTGAAAACGTGTAGTTCTTCCCCCGCAATCACCCGCCATGCATATCCGAGACATTCTTGCCGAGTCCAAGCCATCACTTTCTTTTGAATTCTTCCCGCCGCGTTCGGCAACGGCCTGGGAGGAACTCTACCAGGCTATCCGCGATCTGGAGCCACTGCACCCGTCATTCGTCTCGGTGACCTACGGCGCCGGAGGCGGCACCCGCGAGCTGACGCATGACCTGGTCGTCCGGATCAAGAAAACGACGTCGATCCCACCCGTTCCCCACCTCACCTGCGTGGGCCACCCGGAGAAGGAAGTGATGGAAATCCTCGTGCGCTACGCCGCCGCAGGGGTGACCAACATCCTCGCGCTGCGCGGTGATCCGCCGCGCGACCAGCCGGACTACGACTGGTCCGAAAGCGGCTTCCGCCACGCGGCGGATCTGGTGCGCTTCATCAAAAAGTTCAACGAATCCGGTGCGCACCCGGACCCGCGCGGCTTTGGCATCGGCGTGGCCGGTTTCCCGGAAGGCCACCCGACGACGCCTAACCGCGTGGACGAACTCGATTTCCTCAAGGCCAAGGTGGACGAGGGCGCGGACTACATCTGCACGCAGTTGTTCTTCGACAACCACGATTTCTTCGACTTTCGCGACCGCTGCGAGCTGGCCGGCATCCGCGTGCCGATCATCGCCGGCGTGATGCCGGTGACTTCGCTATCAGGCATGAGGCGCATGGCGGAACTCGCCGCCGGAGCGCGCTATCCGGCGAAGCTCATGCGCGCGCTGGACCGTGCGAAGTCGAATCCCGAGTCCGTCGAACGTGTGGGCATCCACTACGCTGCGGAGCAATGCGCCGGGCTGATGCACGGCGGTGTGGACGGCATCCATTTCTACACGCTCAACAAGAGCCACGCGACGCGCGAGATTTATCACAGCCTCGGGCTCGCGGCGGGTGTCTGATGGAAGAACAGACAGGAATGCCTGTATCACGACGGTCTATCGGGTAACACCCTCGCGCAATTGATAGATCGCCTCACCCTGTTTGAGCGTCACTTCGTAAAGACCGCCGTCGATCGGCACCATGATCGGAATCCGGCGGGTGAGCGGATCGACCGGATACTGCGCCGAGAGTTTCGGAGCGTTTTCAAATGCGTCCGGCGGGATCGAGATTTTGAGACTGCCTTCGTAGCGGAGCATGCGCGAGAGCCGTTCGGACGCCTGTTCCTCCAAGCGGCGCATTTCAAAACTCAGTCCGAGGCGGTCGAACAAATTGGCTGAAGAAGCACCTTGGCCGGCATCCTTGGTGCGCTTGGCTTCGAACGCGGCCCGCTTGAGCGTGAAATCCGCTGGGTCGCTTTTCACGTTGGTTTCTTCGGTCTCCCCATCCTCGGAGAAGAAAATCGGAGCGCCACCCTTTGCGTTTTTTTCGACGGCGGCCGCGGTTTCCTGCGCAGTCGGAAGTCTGACCCGCATGGCCCCTTCGAGAGTGAAGAGTTCGCCCTCCCTGATCATTATCTCCGTCAGTTCCATTCCGCCGGCGCTGGTTTTCATGCGGAACGAGCCTTCGTTGAAATCGACGCGATGGTAGTTTCTCGTAAAGTCCACGATCGAGAGTGCTTTGAGGATGTGGATACGTTCGCGCACGGTCAGCACGTCCCGGCCGCCCAGCGCCACCAGCCCCTTGAAGCCGATGCCCTCGGCAGAGTTGGTGGAGCCGAAAACCTGGAAATCTCCTGAAAAGGACCCTTCGATGAAATTCCGGAACGCGCCGGGCAGGATGTTTTCCAACGACAGGCTGCGGACTTTCGCAACGCCCTGCACGGCGGGCAGCGCGCCACCCATGACTTTCAGTCCGGTGAGGTCGATGGTGGCATTGCCGCGCCGGAACTCGGCTTTTTCGAATGTGATGCCGTCAGGACCGCAAATCACTATCAGGTTTACGATGTCCAGCTTTCTAAGCCAGTTCTGGGAAAAGGTGCCGCCGCGGAAGGTCAGCTTCATCACGTCCTTCGCCCGCAGCATCTTGAGCGAGCTACCTTCGATCGAGCCTTGCGTGCGATCAGAGTAGCCCCAACGAAATGTGCAGTCAGCCACTTCGATGTTGTTCAGGAGGACTTTCGGAAATTCCTTGAACAGCGCTTCCGAAATCTTGTGCGCGGACTCGGCATCGTCGGCACCGGCGCGGAGATCCATATCCATTCTGGAGACCGCGATGGTTTCCGGATGCCACTGGCTGCGAAAGCCGTCGAAAATCCCCATTCTCCACCGGATGTTCCTGGCCTCGAGCGTTGAGAAAAACGTCGTATCTCCTCCTTGGCAGGCGAGGCGGCTGATGCTGGCCTTGCCTTGGATCTGGGAAAACCCCTTCATCTGCAACTCGCTGGCGGAAAGGCCAGCCTGGAGCGAGCTCCGGATCGATTCACTGAACGCAGGACGTTCCACCCGTTTCACCAGATAGATCACAAAGCCGATCGCGACCAACAGCAGGAAAATCATCAACCGGAAGCCCATGCTGAGCAGTTGGAAAAACGCATTGCCCTTCACTCCGCTGCGGGACATCGAATACCGCAGTTGGAACCAGAATCCTTGGCTGGCCACCCACTGGCTCAGACGTTCGTTGAAATTTTGCGATTGCTCAGCTTCCATAAATCCACTCGCCTTTCAGCAGGGAAAGTAAAACCTCCCCCCGCCAGCGATGCGAGGGAAATTTGCCTCGCACACCCGCCTGCCACCTCATACGACCTGCCCCGTGGAAGCCAACGTCTACAAAGTCCGCCTTGAAATTTTCGAAGGTCCGCTCGACCTGCTCCTTTACCTCATCAAAAAGGACGAGGTGGACATTCATTCCATCTCCATCGAGCGCATCACCCGCCAGTATCTCGACTACATCAACACCTTCAAGCTGCTCAACATCGACCTCGCCTCCGAGTTCATCGTGATGGCCGCGAACCTGATGTATTTGAAAAGCCGCACGTTGTTGCCGCGCGTCGATCAGCCGCCCGAAGAGGACGCCGAAGAGGACGATCCGCGCTGGGAGCTCATCCGCCAGCTCATCGAGTACAAAAAATTCAAGGACGCCGCCGGCTTTCTCTGCATGCGTGAGATCGAGCAGGAAGGCCGTTTCGCCCACCAGCCGGATGCCGCCGACAAGCCGCCGGAAGAACCCGCCACGCTGGCCGATGTGTCGATTTTCGATCTCATCCGCGCCTTCCAGAACGTGCTGAAACGCTTCGAGGAATCCCACGACTTCGGCGATATCATCGACGACCGTTACACCGTCTCGGATAAAATCGAACTTTTCCTCGGCCACTTCGCCCCCGGCGAATCACGGCGCTTCGAGGAGCTTTTCGAAAGCGCCACCACCAAGGCGGAAGTCATCGTCACCTTCCTCGCCCTGCTGGAACTGATGAAACTCAATCAGTTCGTCGTCCGCCAGAGCGAGTTGCTCGGCGATATCGTCATCGAGCGCCGCAGCAACGTTTCAGCCACCACCGCGCTGGAAGCCGGGGAAGCCGGCGCGCAATAGCAGATTCCACTTCCCGAGGCAGGAGGCGGGAATATTGTGGTTTGATAGATGAATGGTGGTTGAGGATTTCAGATGTGGGAGAAGATGAACGAATGAAAGCCGGAATGAATTCCGCAGTCCGGGAGGCGAGGCTGGCCTGGGTGTGGAATGATCGTCTCGGGATGATATTTCGCTGGTTGGGGTGATGGGGATTCTTTGGGGAAAAGGCTAAGTGGATTATCAGGTGGCGAAGGAGCGGATTTCAGTCGCACGACATCTGCCGTGAGCGGCAGGGATGCATGGGCTGAAAAAAGGGCGATACTTGCGGTGAGCCTGCCGAGGTGCCGTGCGGATGCGATCAATGAGATGGTGCCTTTTCAGGCTGGTTTTTTACCGATCCACGCGAGGAATTCCTGGTTGCCGTCCATGCCGGTGATGGGCGAGGGGATGAGGCCGCGCCATTCGCAGTGGTGTTCTTCGGTGACGAACCTGCGGATTTTCTCGACGGCTTGTTCGTGCAGTGCGGGATCGCGGACGATGCCGCCCTTGGTGATATCTTCACGCCGGAGCTCGAACTGGGGCTTGATCAGGCAGACGACGGCTCCGCTATCTTCGAGCACGGTGAAAACGGCGGGCAGGACTTTCGTTAGGGAAATGAAGGAGAGGTCCATGACGGCGAGGCGGCAGAGTTCACCGATGTCATCGGGGACCATGTGGCGGGCGTTGAACTGCTCCTTCACGACGACCCGCGGGTCGTTGCGAAGTTTCCAAACGAGTTGGTTGGTGCCGACGTCCACGGCATGGACGCGGGTGGCGCCGCGTTGGAGAAGGCAATCGGTGAAACCGCCGGTGGAGGAGCCAACATCGATGCAGGTCCAGCCGGTGGGGTCGATGGCGAAGGCGTCGAGCGCGCCCTCCAGCTTGAGCCCGCCGCGGCCGACGTAGCGGAGTTTTTCTTTGATCTCGAGCGGGGCGTCGGCGGCGATTTTTGTGCTGGGTTTATCGATCACATGATCGCCGCTGCGGACTTCTCCGGCGAGGACGAGGCGCTTTGCCTGCTCGCGGGAATCGCAAAGGCCGCGGGTGACTAGCAGGGCGTCGATACGGTCTTTTTTGATGCTCATATTTTAAGAACAGACAGGAATGTCCGTGTCACGCTTGAGTTGCTTTTTAAGAACAGACAGGAATGTCCGTGTCACGCTTGAGTTGCTTTTTAAGAACAGACAGGAATGTCCGTGTCACGCTTGAGTTGCTTTTTAAGAACAGACAGGAATGTCCGTGTCACTTCTCAGTGGTCTTGTTGGAGGTGTTTGGCGAGGATGTCGCGGCCGTGGTCGCCTTCGAAGTCGCGCCAGACGGCGTGGAGGTGGTTGGCGTTGTTCTGGAAGTTCACGGCCTCGATGAGGAAGGTGGGGCCTTGGACGCGGTAGTAGTAGGCCTCTCCGGGCTTGAGGCCGCCGGACCAGCCGAAGCGGATCTTGTCGATGCCTGCCGTTTTGATTTTCGCCATGTCGGCTCCGGCGAATTCCTTGCGGTAGCGGCCGGTGTATTCGGAAACGAGCTGGAGCAGGGCCGTGCGCTGGGTTTCCGACATTTCGCTAGCGGGCAGTCCGACCGGATCGAGCGCGGCGACCCTGCGGGACTCGCCGCTGAGGATTTCGGCGGGTGGTTTTTCACTGAAAATGACGGAGGATTTCCCATCTGACAGAAGCGTGGTGACGAGTGTGCGGGAGAGTTCCTCCTCGGCGGCGAGGACCCGCAATCCGACGCGCGGCCCTTCGCGGACTTCACCGGGATTCGAGCCGAGGAAGGATGGGGTGATGGAAACTTTTTCACCATCGACGAAGGTGAAGCTCAGTGAAATGTGGTGGCCCTCGAAGCGCCAGCCCCAGCCTTTCGGGTCGCCGGGCGTGCCGAAGATGGAGACGAAATATTTGTTAGGATCGCGGTAGCCGGGGCGTTCATCGGTTTCTGCTAGGATGCTTTCCAGCGACATGATCTGGGTGATCTTGAGCCTGCCCTTTTCGCTGAGGGCGGATTCAAGGAGTTTCATGGCAGCCTCACGCTGGGCGTCTGACATTTCCTGGAGTGGCAGTCCGGCGCGGTCATTCTGAGGTGTGTAGCGGAAATTTTCGCGGTCGGCGGCATTCAAGGGCATGGTGGCCTTGGTGCGTTGGGCGGGATCGAGGGAGTCGAGAAATCGGGTGGCTGCGGCGGCGCAGAGTGGGGCGGGGGAGGCTTCCTTTGCTGCTAGTGGCAGAATAAAAATCAGGCAGAGCGTGAGGGTTTTCATCAAGGGCAAAAGCAATCAGGAAGGCGGGATGCCCGCAAGAGCGGATGTTTGCGGAACTTGTGCCTTGCGTAGATTGCAACTTGTCGTTCACGCTTGGCTGCGTGACGAGACACCGCACCGACGACCTTAGAATCACTGGCCTCAATCCGCTTATTTCCCCAGCGGTGCTTGCCTATTATCTTCCCATCACCGAGCAGGCATCCGAGGTGGTGGCGAGCTCGCGCGCGCAGGCGGATGCCATCCTCCGCGGCGAGGACGACCGCTTGCTGGCGGTGGTGGGCCCGTGTTCGATCCACGATCCGGAGGCTGCGATCAAGTATGCGACGAAGCTGAGAGAAGAGGCGAAACGCATCGAAAAGGACGTTTTCGTGATCATGCGGGTCTATTTTGAGAAACCACGCACGACGGTCGGCTGGAAAGGGCTGATCAACGATCCGGGTCTGGATGATTCCTTCGACATCAACCACGGCCTGCGCATCGCCCGCGGTCTGTTGCTGGACCTCGCAAACATGGGGGTACCGGCCGGGACGGAATTTCTCGATACGATTTCACCGCAATACATCGCGGATCTAATCGCCTGGGGCGCGATCGGTGCCCGCACGACCGAGTCGCAGATCCACCGTGAGCTGGCGTCCGGACTTTCGATGCCGGTTGGTTTCAAAAACGGCACCAGCGGCTCGATCCAGATCGCGCTCGACGCCATCCAGTCGTCCTCGCGGCCGCACCATTTTCTGTCGGTCACGAAACAAGGGGTCTCGGCGATCGTTTCCACCGCTGGCAACGAGTCTTGCCACCTCATTCTCCGCGGCGGGAAATCCGGCCCGAACTACGAAAAGGCCGACGTCGAAGCCTCTGCGGCGATGCTGCGCGAGCAGAAACTCGTTGAATCCGTGATGATTGACTGCTCGCACGGGAATTCGATGAAGGACTATCGGAACCAGCCGCTGGTGGCGAAAAACATCGCTCATCAGATCGCGGATGGCTCGAAAGTGATCACTTCGGTGATGATCGAGTCCAATCTGGTGGCAGGAAATCAGAAGCTCGCGAAGGATCTTTCCAGCCTTACGCGGGGTCAGTCCGTGACGGATGCCTGCATCGGCTGGGAGGACACCGTGGAGGTGCTGGATGTGCTAGCGGACGCTGTCAGGAAACGCCGCGTGGATTGATTTTGTCGGGAAATTTCCTGACACGGCAATGGCGCGTTAGACGTTCTGGAAACCTTTCAGACCGTTGAATTCCCGGCATATTATCAATGAATGTGAAAAAAATAATCTCATGGCTTGCGGAGTCAAAAATAACTGGGCAGTCTGCGCTGTCGCCCAACTTTAATAATGGATTTAACAAGCGAATCATCCCAGAGCGTCATCACCTGCCGCAACAGCCAAGGTACCGAGTTGACGGCCAATCTACTGAGAATCAAACGGTATTCCGTTGTTTTCGAAGTTTACAACCCCTATAGCATCTTACAGCTATCCGAAGTTTTATCGGATTTCCGGATCATGGCGTCACGGCGGTTGCTGTATCATGGCAAGGCCGTGGTCAGCAACCTTCTCAACACCGGCATTGTGCTGGTGTGCGAGGCGACCTTGGAAGATGGCTGGGTGGAAGTGGACTTCCTCTCGACCGTGAGCGGGACGAGTGATCTGCCGACGCAGTTCGGGGCGTTCATGGGGGAATGGCGGTCAGCCAACCAGGTGAACGATCCATTCAAGCTGGTAGTGGCGGACATGGTGAATCTGTTCAGCGGGGTGCAGCATTGGATGACCGGCGTGGATGTCGGCATCCGCACCACGGTGACGAGATCGCGGGAGGATCTGGAGAAGGAGATTTTTTCCGGGATTCAGGAGCAGGTGGTGAATGAGGTTCTGCCGTCCTGGGAGCGGTTGGAAGTGGTGGCAAAGGAAATTGGC
This sequence comes from Verrucomicrobiales bacterium, assembly GCA_038204755.1. Taxonomy (GTDB): domain Bacteria; phylum Verrucomicrobiota; class Verrucomicrobiia; order Verrucomicrobiales; family Akkermansiaceae; genus Luteolibacter. The sequence goes on along the minus strand of JBBRCO010000003.1, from coordinate 28,858 downwards.
GAGGCAGAGGTCTCGCTGCACAAGGCCTACCTGCGCAGGGAACTGCATCCGATCGTGTTGTGCTCGCCGTTCATTTACCGGACCTACACCAAGCCGCTTGGCTATGCTGGCGACTATGAAATGGTGAACATGATGCTGCGCAACCCGTATGAGGGATCGTCCGCGTTCGCCAAACTGTTGAATTTTGCGCTGCTGCACACCGAGCCGGTGGTGGCGCACCGGAACCGTATTGATTACCTGGTGGAAACGCTCAGATCCGAGACCCGCAAGCGGGTGCGCAAGGGTAAAACCCGGGTGTTCAACCTCGCGTGCGGACCGGCAGTCGAAGTGGGCCGTTTCCTGCGCAATCACGAGGAGAGCGATCTCACCGAATTTGATCTGCTGGATTTCAATACGGAGACACTGGATTTCACCCGTGAAAATCTCATCCAGGCGCGGATGTCCGCTGGTCGGGAAACACCGCTGCGTTTCTTCCAGCGCTCGGTGCATCAGATTCTTCGCTCCGCCGCGCAGGGTGATACGGACGAGGAACTCAACGACTATGACATCGTCTATTGCGCCGGCCTGTTTGATTATCTTTCCCAGCGGGTCTGCCAGCGGCTTGTTGATTTGTTCTGTAAAATGGTCAAGCCGGGCGGACTGGTGATCGTGACGAACGTGGCTTCGAGCAATCCGCGCAGGGCTTGTATGGAATATCTGATGGAGTGGAACCTGATCCACCGCAGCGTCGAAGAGATGAACGATCTGATTCCGGCCGGGCTTCCAGTCAAGCGCACCGATGTGAGGGCTGATTCCACCGGTGTGAATCTGTTTCTTGAAATCGAACTGGCCGATGCCTGACACCCACCAGTCGCTGAATTTTCAGGACGATGTCGAACTGCGGCATGCGTTCAATGAATATGAGAATGGTGTGAGTATTCCCACCGCAAGGCGGGCGACGCTGATTGTGGGGGCGTTTGTTCTGGGTGGGGCGTTGATGGATTTGCAGGTTTTCTACGATCAGAGCTTGTGGTTTCTGATGATCCGCGCGATTTGCACTCTGGTGCTGGCCATCATTTACGTGATTCTCGGTTCGTGGCCGAATACCCGCCGCCTGAACCTGATTTCCTATGGGATCGCGCTTCCTCCGATCATCGCGATCTGCATGATGATCATTGCCACGGGTGGAGAGAGATCGAGTTATTATGCCGGACTGAATCTGGTGCTGGTCGGGCTTTCGATGCTCTGGCGATGGTCGTTCTGGAACTCTCTGGTGATGGTCCTGATCTGCCTGGCCTCGTATTACCTGAGCGTCTATCTGACGCCGGGGCGTCTTTCTCTATCACACCTGGTCAACAACAGTTGGTTTCTGCTGGTCACCAGCGTCTTCGTGGTGGCGGGAAATTACTTTTACGAACGGCTGCGTTTTCAGGAGTTCGCCCTGCGCACCGAGGTCGAGCGGTCGCGCGAGTTGTTGGAAGCCCAGAACCGCAAGTTGAGCGAACTGGATGAGGCGAAGACCCGCTTTTTCGCGAACATCAGCCACGAACTCCGCACGCCACTGACGATCATTCTCGGAATCACTGATCGCCTCAAGGACGTCCTCTCGCGCAACCACAGTCTTGATGCCGGAGTCACCGAAATGACGACCATGCTTGAGCAGAACGGGCTTCGTCTGCTCAAACTCATTGATGACCTTCTCGACCTCGTTCGTTTCGACATGGGTCACGCGAGTATCGACCGCCAGCCGACACTCATTGCCGCGCATCTTGAAGGACTGATGAAATCCCTCCGGCATCTTGCTGAACAGGACCGCGTGGCTTTGTTGTGGAATTGCAAGTCGGATGACGAGTCGATCCAGGTGGACCGCGACAAGTTCGACAAGATCCTGCTGAACCTCGTCATCAATGCAATCAAGTTCACGCCATCCGGCGGCACCATCGAGGTGAAGCTCACCGTTACGGGGAACCTGCTTCGTCTAGAGGTCGAGGATACCGGTGTTGGCATCCCGCCGGAAGTCCTGCCTCGGATTTTCGAACGCTTCTGGCAGGTTGACACATCCTCCACGCGGAAATTCCAAGGTGCCGGCATCGGTCTGGCACTTGTCCGCAGTCTATCGGAAGCCATGGACGGATCGGTGAAAGTGGAAAGCAGGCTCGGGCATGGCACGGTATTCTACGTCGAAATTCCGGTTACCGCTGCCGCAGTGGAAGACGAATTGGCCGCAAGAACGAGCGACGAGGATCATCCCCTTCAGGACGGTGGCAATATCGCCCAGCTTCACCGCAAGGCCGCCATGTCCATCCCCGGAAAAGTGACTCCCCGCCTGACCTCACCGCTCCAACCGACAGGCAGGCTGCCATTCCCAATGATCGGACGCCCCAGTGGAGCCCGGCCCTTGGTCTTGATCGCCGACGACGAGCCCGACATCCGGCGGTTTCTGAGAATGCACATGGACAACGTCGATGTCATCGAAGCCTGCGACGGTGCCGAAGCTCTCGAAATCGCACGCCTGCGCCGTCCCCAACTGGTCTTGCTCGACCACATGATGCCTGAAATGGATGGCGTGGAGGTCTGCAAGGCGATTCGTGAAAACCACAGCACCCGGGGCTTGTCGGTGATCATCCTGACGGCGCGGGCCGACGAGCAAACCAAGCTCGCCGCACTTCAAGCCGGTGCGAATGATTTCCTGACCAAGCCATTCTCTTCCGCAGAACTCTCGCTGCGTTTGGAAAACCAGATCGCCATGGCGCGCATCCGCCGCGAGATGGTGGACCTCAATACGGAACTCCACACCGCGCTTGAACAGATCAAGGAAAACGAGGTGATCATGGTCCGTAATGAAAAACTCTCCGCCCTCGGCCGCATGAGCGCGGGCATCATCCACGAAATCAACAACCCGCTGAACTACGCCAGCGCCGGACTCCACGCGCTGGAGACATTCACCCGCGTGATGCCGGAAAAGGACCAGCCGGACTACGTGGACATTCTCAAGGACATCCGCGAGGGCGTGGAGCGGGTTTCTCAAATCGTCATCGATCTCCGGAAATTCACCCGCGACGACAAGGTCACCACCGGTGACGCCGACCTCGCCGAGATTGTCGGCCGCGCCAGACGCATGGTCAGCCATCAGGTGGGCAAGGAGATCGCCTTCAATTTCACCTCCCCGGACAACGCCCTGATCAACGGCAATCCAAACCAACTGGTGCAGGTGTTCATCAACTTTTTCCAAAACAGCATCGACGCCATCCAAATGCGCATCGACGCCCATGGCGGAGAACCGGGACGCATCGACTGCTCCATCGATCCCGCCGGCCAGGGCTGGCAGGTCACCATCCGCGATAACGGCATCGGCATCCCGCCGGAAAACCTGCAAAAGATTTTCGATCCCTTTTTCACCTCCAAGGACGTGGGCAAGGGAATGGGGCTCGGCCTCTCGATCACCCACCAGATCCTTCAGACGCACAAGGCGATGATCGAGGTGGACAGCCGCCCTACCGAGTTTACCCGCTTCCGCATCGCTTTCCCGGGAGTGAGTTTTTCTCCGGATTCCTCCGAAATACCGGAATCCGTTCTGGACCAACCCGCCTGACTCTAGCACCCTACCGCCAATAGTTTTCCAATCCATTCCTTCCGACCCATATGAGCAACGAGATCGACTCCTACGACTATCAGCGCTACGCCATCCTGTTCGTGGATGACGAAGCGAACACCCGCAAGTATTTCCGCCGCCTGTTCGGTGATAAATTCAGGATTCTCGAAGCCGAGGACGGCGTCGAGGCTCTTACAGTTTTCAGGCAGCATGCGAATGAAATCGGCATCATCGTGACCGACCAGCGCATGCCGAATGAAACCGGCGTAGGCTTCCTTTCGAAAATTGCCGACGATTATCCGGACATCATCAAGATCCTTTCGACCGCCTATTCAGACATTGATGCGGCGATCGGCTCGGTCAACCAGGGCGGGATTTTCCGTTATATGACCAAGCCATGGGACATCCCTCAGTTGGAAGTCACCCTGCGCCGTGCGATGGAGTTCTTCACCGTGAAGCGCGAGCGCGATGCTTTGTTAGGTGCTAAAATGCAAGCCATGGGGAACGTGCTGCTTTCCAGCCGCCTCGCCGCCTTCGCACTCGCCCCGGTGTGCGCCGGCATCCAGGTCAAGCGCGCCGCAGAGGCCATCGCCTCCTTCGTGCAGGCCGGAGTTGCCGGCCGCCGCACCGGATCTGATGGGGATTCGGCGTTGCGTTCGCCGGATTGGGCGCGCCTTCATACCCGCCAGGTCTTCCTCGCGACCGGTCTGGAATCCCGCCTTCCCGCCGCTCTTGCGATTTCCGGACTCGCCGCCCGCACGGAAGCATTCGCCGCCGAGCTCGATGCCGCCGGTGCCACGGGGATTTCATCCGCAGCGAATGGCACCGCGACCCGCTTGAGCGCCTCGGCCGATCCGGCACCCGCGCTTCTCGATGCCCTGCTCGGACGCAACGATGATGCCGCCACCACCCAGGCTTCTGTCAAAGTGCTCGCCGCTTTCATCGCCATCTACGACGCCGGTGGAGTCATCCGCCGCATCCGTGGCGAGGGACTCACGTTCGATGTCACCGAGTCAACCGCTCCCGTGAAGCCCTCCAATCCGGGTGGGGAAGCCGCAAAATGGCTGATCGACGATGATCTTCTGATCTCGGCCGCGCTCGGCTTGCTGTAAGGCATCGGATGTTCGTGGAAAAGCGCTAGGGCGGATTTCGCCCTGGCGATCTTTGAAACCCCATCTGACAGAGAAATTCATAAATTCGCTCCCACAGATTTTTCAAGGTCTGGACGAATGATTCTGATGCTTTGAGGCAACGCAGCCTGCTGCTGCCTCGGCATGGGCGGCATGGCAAGCGTTGGGATTTTCCTTTCGCCATTCACCCTGTGCCCAACGATATCACCGGCAAGCCGGCCTGACAGCAGGCTGTCCCTGCCACAGCGGCAGCAGGCTCAGACATCCTGACCTCGAAGGAAATGACATGATCCGGGAGCGGTATGGTCTGCAGCAGATTTCTGATTCCCCAACGGGGATCCGTCCTCCAGCTCAGGATTGGTGCAGAGCACCTACCCTCAGACCTGTCGGTTCTCCGGCGTGATACAGACATTCCTGTCTGTTCTTTCACAAGCCCCAGCCCGGCGTGATACAGAAAATGATCCGCGCGAATCCAGACCCAAACGGGGTTTTGTCTCGGCTAGACCGCGCGAATCCAGACCCAAACGGGGTTTTGTCTCGGCTGGATCTTCGGATGCATGTGGAAACCGGACGAAACTCCGTTGGGGTTTGGATTCCAACGATGGGCTGACCCAGGGTAGCTCGTCCCTCGCAACCCTGGGCTGTGGGACGGATCCCCTTTGGGGAAAATGCTTCCCTCGCCAGAACCGCAAGAAGACGCTGGCCAGCCCCAGCCTCTGAAATTGCACAAATCGAATGCTTGGCCAGCGCCAGCCTCCGAAATCGTGCAAAACGAATGCCTGGCCAGCCCCCGCGTCTGAAATCGCGCAAATCGAGTTCACGATATATTCCAACTTCTTCAATTCCGTGACGACTTCCCGCCCGGAGGCAGAAGGCGCGCCGGGCGGAGTGTCGATCTCCGGGCGACACGGGTTGACCGAAGATCAACCCTCCTTCACCACTTTCCCGCCGAGCGACAAAATCCGCGCATTTCCCTTGGCGGACTCAGCTTCCGGGATGTTTCCGTCGCGGACGTACATCTGGGAGAGACCAGTCCAGGCGAGCAGATCGTTTGGTTGCAGGGTGACGGCTTGCAGGCCACAGCCGATGGCTTCCTTGGTTTGGCCGGTTTTCAGGAGGGCCATGCCGAGGGCGTGCCAGCCGTCGAAAAATGCAGGATCGAGCGCGACGCAGCGGCGGTAGAGGGCGATCGCTTCGTCGAATTCGCCAACGGCGAGGTGGCCGTTGGCGTTATCGAAGAGGTTTTGGAGGTCGTCTGGCATGGGAAAAAGCGGCGACCGGTGATCGCCACGATTTAGCGTTGTTTGTAGAGTTGCTCGACCTTGGCGGCTTCGATGCGGGCGTTCATCCACGACATGAAGGCGATGGTCTCGTTCTCGTTGGTACGGGCGGTGACCTCGCTGTCAAGGCGCTTGCCGGGATCGGCTTCCTTCACGACCTCACGCTTGGCGACGTAGAGGATGAACGCGCGGTCCGACTCGGTGATAACGTCGGCGACGGTGCCGGGATCGACCGACTTGGCGGTGGTGAAGAGGTTCTGCGGCTCGGTGGCACCGTCCGGGCGGGAGGTGCTGATGATGTCCTTGAACGGGTGGATCTCGGTGGTGATTCCGGCTTCCTTGGCGGCTTCGGCGAAGGTCTTGCCGCTGGTGATCAGGGTCTTGATCTTGGAGGCTGCCTCGTTGGCGGCGGTTTTCAGCGCCTCCCCGGCTTTTTCGGAAACGTATTGGGCACGGGCGTCGGCACGGGCCTCTTCGAAGGTTTTCGGGCGGGATTTTTCCTCGCCGTCGATGCGGGCGACGAGCCATTGGTTCTCACCAATGGCGATGGCTTCGGAGAATTTGGAGAAGGGATCGGTGGTGATCTGGATCTTGAAAAGCTCGTCCACGGCTTTGCCGCCACGGCTGGAGGCGCGGAGGTTGACGTCGATATCCTTCGGCGGAGCGGCTTGGGCGAAGAGCTCGGTCGTTTTCACTTCCCAGGCGTTGGCCTTCGCGAGTTCGTCGAATCCGGCACCTTTCTGCTCTTCCAGTTTGAAAAGGAAGTCGTCCACGAGCGTGTCGGTCTCGAGCTGCTTCTTGCGGCGCTCTTCGGCGAGGGCGGCGGCCTTCTTGGCCTTTTCCTCGTCCTTTTTCTTCTTGGCTTCCTTCTTCGCGTCGTCGCTGGCGGTCGCTTCGGCGATGGATTCCGGTGCGTCTTCTTCTGCGGTTTCTGTGGGGAGCACCGGGCCCACGAGGACGTAGGTGAACTTGCGGCGCGGCGCGGTGGTGAAGGCGTCCTGGATGTTTTCCCAGGAGGTTTTGATTTCCTCATCGGTCGGCTGGATCTTCTCCTCGAACGGGGAAAGGTCCATGCGGGCGATCTCGCCGCTGATTTTCTGGTTTTCCAGCGCGAGGTTCCTGGCGACCGCATCGCGATCCACGGACAGGCCGGAGCCGACGATGGCGTTGAGTTTCTTCGAGGCGAGCACGTCTGAAGCGAGCTCGCGGATGTCGTTTTCCGTCAGGCCGAGGCGGCCGATGTATTTCTCGACGTAGTTCCGGTAGGTTTCCGGGTTGAACTTGCCGTCGGGACCGGCGAAGGCGCGCATGGATTTGATATAGGCGGAAATTTCCTCGTCAGCCGGATACACGCCGAATTCATCCTTGGCTTGGCGCAGGATCATGCGGCCGACGAAAAATTTCTCAGCCGCGTCCTCCTTGTTGGTGGCGCCGGTGGCCATGCCCATTAGAAACTGGTAGAGCCCGAAATCTCCCGACTGTGCGAGCCCCGACGTGAGCTCGAAGGCACCGGCGCCGAGCGTCTTGTATTCCTTGTCGTTGTAAGTGCGGTCTCCGATTTTCATGACGGCCTGGCCGCCTGTCATTCCGCCGGGTGCGCTGTGGGAATCGAGGAATAAGAAACTGATGAAAAGGACCACGAGGGTTACCATCATCAGGACAGTGTATTTGCGGATATTCTCAATCATGAAATTTCGGGCTGCCGTTTCGAGAGGCGGCGGCGAGTTAAGAGGGGGATTGCAGCGGCTTCAATGGTTAATTGTCAGCGGATTTCGCGGGCGGTCCGGGGAGGTTCGGGAAATTTCCCCGAACTCCTGCGGAAACGCACCCACCAGCCGCCGGCATCCGCTGGGATTCCCTGAAGAATCTAGCTTGCCCCCCGGCGGAAATGCGCGTTCCTTCGCCCTTCATGAACTTCCGCTGGCTCAACGCAATCCTTTGGGGAAACTCCGTCGCACTCTCCTGGATGTGGGGGCTGGGTCTGTTTTTCAGTGTGCAGATGACCTTCATGTTCGGCCTCCAGGGGCTGTTGATGTTCGCCATCCCGAACGCGCTCGGGCTGATGCTCTTCGGTTTCCTCACCCAGATCGTCGCGAAACGCCACAGCGGCGGGCAGGAATCGCTCGCGATCTTTTTCGATAAATTCTCCAAACCCTTCCGTCTGATTTTCTATCTCTACCAGGTGGTCGCCATCACGCTGACGGTCTTCGCGCTGAGCAAATACCTCTTCGGCTCGCTGGAGCTGGTGCCCGGCGCGCTGAAATGGATCTACCTGAGCATGGTCGTCTTCGTGGTGCTGGCGGCGGGTTGTTTGTTCGGTGAGGAATTCGGCATCCAGCGCATCAAGTATGGCCACGCGATGTTCGGCGGGCTGCTGGTGGTCTGTGTGGGAGTGGTGCTTTTCAGCCTGCATCCGCTGGTTCCTGAAAACCTCTCGTGGGGTGCGGCGCTGCCCACCGCGTGGAAAGGGCCGCAGCTTTTCGGCTATGCCATTCCCTTGCTCGTCGGCCTGTTGGTGGGTCCTTGGCTGGACCTCCAGCACTGGCAGCGGGCGATCCAGATTCACCGGGAAAACACCTCCATCCGCAGCAGCTACTTCTTCGGCGGGCTGATCTTTTTCCTCATGCTTCTGTTTCACGGCTGCCTCGCCGCATGGGTGCTTGCAAAAACCAACCCTAGCCCTGACGACTACGCCAAGGGCCTCGACGGCTTCCGCTACGCCCACGATCTGGTCGTCACCTACATCGATGGCCTGCCCGCCGCTTCGAAAGGCCTGCTGCCCGCCGCCTATTATGCGTTTCTCGGCATCTGCGCGCTGACCACCTTGGACAGCGGATATGTCGCCCTGAAATGGTTCCTCGGCGCGAACCTCGGAAAGAGCGATAACCTGATCGTCGGGATGCTGCCGAAACGCCTGTTGGAATCGCCGATCCCCACTTTCCTGGTAATCCTCGTCATCACGCTCGTCGGTTTGCTGGCCCGGCTGGAACTGGAGTATTTCATGGTGTTCTACGCCTCGTTTTTCGTCGGCTACGCTTCGCTGGCGATCGCCCGTTGTTTCGTGCCGAACTCGCAGCACGCGCTGCCGCAGATCCGGATGTTCTCGCTGGCTAGCATATCTCTGGTGATTTTCGCCTTCGGGTACTGTACCGGTGCCAGTTTCCTGCTCATCCTCGGTTCGCTGCTGCCGCTGCTCTACGTAATCTGGCTGGTATTCAATACCGACCTCCTCCGCGTCGTCACCGCGCGTGCCGGCGAGGTCATCGAGGCTGCTTCCGAAATCCCCGCCCTCAGGGCCATCGCCAAAACCGCCACCGCCGCCACTGGCTCCGATGTGGTCGCCCCGCACGACCACCACGCGCTCGGCGGTCACTTCGAGGGCAAGTGGTTTGTCTATTCGATGATCGCCACCTATCAGGATACCAACTCCGTCGGCAACGTTTACTTCGGCATGTATGGCCTCTTTGTCGGAAAAACCCGCGAGCTCTTTTTCAACGTCGCGATGCCCGGCTTCGATCTGAAGACGACGAAGTTCTACATCCTCACGCGCTCCTTCGAGCACAAGTTCGTCCGCGAGGCCCGCGAGTTCGACACCATCACCATCAAGATCAAGGTGGCTGACTTCAATCGCAAGTTCTGCACCCTGGAGCACCAGATCTTCGGCTCGGAAAACGAACTCCTAGGCAAGGGCAAACAAAGCCTGCTCTTCGTCTCCTCCAAGGACTACAGCCTGCTCGACATCCCGCCGGAGGTTTACAGCGCGTTCATCAAATACGTCTGATAGTCAAACGTGACACAGACATTCCTGTCTGTTCTTCGTCGTGGCACAGACATTCCTGTCTATTCTTCGTCGTGGCACAGACATTCCTGTCTGTTCTTCGTCGTAACACAGACATTCAGTAAACCAAGCCTAGACGCGTTTTGGCCCAATGGCACCCAAAGTCTCCTGCCATTCTGCGGCTTGTTGTTCTGCGTTCAGAATGGACGGAGGACGCGTGGTGACCTCGAAGGGAAGGCCTTGGCGGAGTTCGATTTGCGCGAGGAGCATGGTAAAGGCATCGCCCGGCTTTATTCCGAAACGGGCGAGGATTTCTTCCGCTTTGTGCAAGCGGTCGGCGGGAACTCGGGCGCGGAAGAGCAATGTGGGTTCGTTTTCTATGCTCACAAGTGCTCGGAAGCGCTCATTTTGTTAAGATAGGGGAATCAAGGCAGCTTTACCCGGATGTGCGCGGCGATCTGATGGAATGCAGCGGAAACTTTGTTTTTTTCCGGGGAAACGAGGGCGACGGGTGCACCGCTATCGCCTCGTTCGCGGGTTTCGATGTTGATGGGGATTTGGCCTAGCAGGGGGGCGTTGAGGTGTTCGGCTTCCTTCACGCCGCCGTCTTTGCCGAAGATGTAATATTTTTTCCCGTCGTCGCCTTCGAACCAGGCCATGTTTTCGATGAGGCCGAGGATGGGGACGTTCACTTTGGCAAACATGGAAACGGCTTTCCGCGCGTCGATCAGCGCGACTTCCTGCGGGGTGGTGACGATGATGACTCCATCGACGGTGACGGTTTGCACGATGGTGAGCTGGATGTCACCGGTGCCGGGCGGGAGATCGAGAACGAGGTAGTCGAGCTCGCCCCACGCGACTTGTCGGAGAAACTGCTGGGTGTAGCGGGTGGCCATCGGGCCGCGGACGATGACGGGGGAGCGGTCGTCTAGCAGGAATCCCATGGACATGAGCTTGAGGCCGTGGGCTTCCATCGGGATGATCTCGTCGTGCTCGTTGGCCATCGGTTTTTCACTCACGGCGAACATCTGGCCGACGGATGGGCCGTAGAGGTCGCAATCGCAGAGGCCGACCTTCGCTCCGGTGGCAGCGAGGGCGACGGCGAGATTGGCGGCGACGGTGGATTTCCCGACTCCGCCTTTTCCGGAGGCGACGGCGATGATGCGTTTCACGCCGGGAATCGAGGATTTTCCGACGGTGCTACCGGCACCTGCGGCAGCGGGCGCGTCTTTCACTTCGATCTCGACTTTGACGGTGCCGATGTCGGGCAGGGGATCGAGGATGGCGTGGCAATCTTGGAAAATTTGCTCGGGGACTTTCGGATCGCGGGTGGCGATTTCGAGTTTCACGGTGACGAGAGCTGGCTCGCAACGCACGTCTTTGACGAGGCCGAAAGAGATGATGTCCCGTGAAAAACCGGGGTAGCGGACTTGGCGGAGAGCTTCGCGGATGAAATCAGGAGTCATGTGCGTGCGGATTGTTACCCAATCGGGCTTGGGCGCAACGCGTTTATTGGAAATCATGCCCCGGCTGTTGACTCAGCCCGGCATCCGCCGAAATAATAGCCCGCCTCAAACGCTCACAGAATCATGGAAAACGTTATCATCATTGGCACCGGCTGCGCCGGATACACCGCCGCCATTTACACCGCCCGCGCGAATCTCACTCCTTTGCTCCTTTCCGGCACCCAGCCGGGCGGGCAACTCACGACGACCACCGAAGTGGAAAATTTCCCCGGCCATCCGGACGGAATCATGGGTCCGGAGCTGATGATGAAAATGCAGGCACAATCCGAGAAATTCGGCGCGCGTATCGACTGGGCGAGCGTGGAATCCATCGAACGCCGCGACGACGGCACTTTTCTGGTCAAGGCGGGATCGGAATCGTTTGAGGCAAAAACCGTCATCATCGCCACCGGTGCTGCACCTCGCCACTTAGGCTTGGAAGGTGAAAAAGCGTTGATCGGTCACGGCCTGACTTCCTGCGCGACTTGCGACGGCGCTTTTTACCGCGATGTCCCGGTCTGTGTGATCGGCGGCGGCGACAGTGCTGCGGAAGAAGCCGGTTTCCTAACGCGTTTTGCCAGCAAAGTTTACCTCATCCACCGCCGCGACGAGCTGCGCGCCTCGAAAATCATGGCGGACCGCGCTCTCGCCAATCCGAAGATCGAGCCGATCTGGAACTCGACGGTTTGTGAATATCTCACCGACGAAAAAGGCGAAATGCGCGCCGTGATGCTCGAAAACCTCATCACCGGAGAGAAAAAAGAGCTCGAAGTCGCCTGCGTCTTCGTCGCCATCGGTCATGTGCCAAACAGCGGCTTCCTCGGCGATCTTGTGGATAAGGACGAAAACGGTTACATCCTCCAGAATCCCGGCCGCACCTCGACGAAGACTCCCGGCCTTTTTGCCGCAGGCGACGTGGCGGACCATTACTACCGCCAAGCGATCACCGCTGCCGGGCAAGGTTGCGCCGCCGCGCTGGAAGCAGAGCGCTACCTCACCGATCTGGAGTGAAACGTCTGTTTTAAATACCCGCAAACCACCGCGCATGAACCGTTTCCTTCGGCAGATGATGTCCATGACCTTTGCATCGTTGTTGATGAACGGTTCCGGCGCGGCGGCGGAAAAAGCACCGCCTCGTTGTTTCGAATTGCGGATCTACTATGCGAACGATGGGAAGCTGGATGCTTTAAACGATCGTTTCAGGAAGCATACCACCAAGTTATTCGCAAGCCATGGGATGACGAACGTGGCGTATTGGATACCGGTCGAAAATCCTGAGCGGAAACTCATTTACCTCCTGTCCTATCCCGACCTCTCCGCCCGCGAGGCCTCATGGCAGAGATTTCAAGAAGATCCTGAATGGATGAGGATACAAAAGTCATCTGAAGCGGATGGCGGGCTGGTGGCCAAGGTGGAGAGGCGCTTCCTCGCACTCACGGATTTTTCGCCCGAACCGAAACTGGAGGAGGGAAATCACGTTTTCGAAATACGGAGCTACACCTCCACTCCGGGGAATCTGCCGCTGCTTTTGAGCCGGTTCCGCGATCATACTCGCAGGTTATTCACAAGGCATGGCATGAAGCACTTCGCCTATTTTACGCCACTCAAAAGTCAGCCCGGTGCGGACGACACGCTCATCTACTTTCTCATCCACGCCTCGCCAGAGGCCTGTAAAATTTCCTTCGGCGCATTTCGCTCCGATCCCGAGTGGATCAAGGTGAAGGCGGACTCCGAAGTTGCCGGTGGCGGTTCACTCACCATGCCCGATGGGGTGAAATCCGAGCTGCTGAGGGCGACGGATTTTTCACCGGTTCCGTAAATTTTTAAGGGTGCGGTGACTCATTCTCCGAGGGGATTGTCTAAAAAATTCAAGATTTTGAAAAATTTTACCTGACAATTAGGAAAAGTTAAGTAATACCGGGGCCGTTGATTGCGAAAAATAATCCCAGCCCACTATGAAACTTCGTTCCTTCCCGATCTTTTTGTGCAGTTTGGCGCCTTGTGGCTTGATGGCCGCCGGTTACTATCTGCCAAATCAAGACGCCTTCGCCACCGCCCGCGGAAACGCATTCGTGGCCACCGCCGATAGTCCTGCCGCAGTTTTCTACAACCCAGCCGGCATGACGCAGCTGGAGCGGCCGGAAGCGCAGGTCGGCGTGTATTCGATCATCCTTGGAACCAAGGCTGACGTCGCCGGTCAATCGACCGAAGCGGAAACCAAGCTGCAAAACGCGCCGCACGTTTATTACGTCCAGCCCTACAACGACCGGCTGAGTTTTGGCTTCGGCCTCAACAGCCCGTTCGGTCTCGGAACCGAGTGGGGCAGAAATAACAATTTCAGCTCTGTCGTCTCGGAGGCCAGCCTGCTCTATTCCAGCGCGACTTCGGCCGTGGCTTACAAGGTCACTGACGAGGTTTCGGTAGGAGCGTCATTTTCAGTCAACTACGCCAACCTCACACTGGAACAAAGTCCGGCAGGTCCTGGTAGTTACTTCCGTTACGATGGGGATGACATCGGATTCTCCGGCAGCCTCAGCACCCGTTGGCAGCCTTCCGAGAAGCATGCGTTCGGTTTGATCTATTCCACCAAGTCGTCATTCGATCTGAGCGGAAAAACCACCACCAACATCCCCACCCTGAATGACGATAGATCCGCGCACATGGATTTCATGACGCCCGCCCGGCTTGCCGGTGGCTACTCCTTCCGCCCGGCGCGTGGGTGGAACCTTGAGGCGAACATCGAGTGGCTCAACTGGGATGATCTTAATACCCTGACCATCGATAACTCCACCATCGGTAGCACCGATGTGAAATTCGATTGGGAATCTTCCTTCATTTACGAGGTCGGCGCATCCTACACCACTGAGCAGGGCTATATCTTTGCCGCAGGTTACGATTTCAACCAGAACTCCCAGCCCGACACGAATTTCACCGCTGGCGTTTCCGATGCGGATCGCCACTGGTTCAACATCGGCTTCGGGCGCAAGCAAGAAGCCTATTCGTGGATGTTGGCCTATCAGTTCGGCTATTCGAACCGGACGGTGGACGGTGCCACCAACCCACTTTCAAACGGAAAATACGAATCTCGTCTCAACGCATTGGTCCTGTCCTGGCAGCAGAACTTCTGATGCAACCACCCGTCTCACAGACAATCGTGGTCACGGGCGCGAGTTCGGGGATCGGGCGCGAAATCGCGCTCCAGCTTGCCGGACCACGACGGGTGATCTGGTTGGTGGGGCGGAATCAGGACCGGCTGGATGAGGTCGCCGCGCTGGTGACCGCAAAGGGTGCGGTGGCGAAGGTGGCAAGACTGGATCTGGCGGATCTTGATGGTGCGGAAATTTTTCTCAACGGAACATTTCCCGTCGCCGAGATGGTGGATACGGTCTATCTGGGCGCGGCGGTCACGCAGTTCGGTGAGATCAAGGATACGCTGCCGGAGGATTGGGACAGGATCTATCGGACGAATTTGTTGAGCCCGATCCTGTGGACCAGGCATTTCTATGCGCAAATGGTCGAGCGGAAATCAGGCCGAATTGTGCTGATTTCTTCGCTTGCCGCATACGCCGGTTATCCGACGGCGACTGCCTATGCGACGATGAAGGCCGGTCTGCAGGGCCTTTTCCGCAGTTTGTGGCATGAGGCCAGGTCGCATGGAGTGGCTATCCACATCGCCTCTCCGGGCTATGTGGATACCCCGATCTACAAAACCGCGGTGTTCCGCAAAACGAACTACGAGGAAACCATGAGCCAGATCAGGAGCCTCGGATTCGGCAGTCTAACGGCGCATGACGCCGCCAGCCGCATCCTCAAAGCGGTGGCGGACGGTGAATGCGAGTTCGCCTTTCCCGCCTACGCATCTGCAATGAAATGGGTTTCGCCCCGCTTGCCGTTCCTGATCGACATGATTCACACGAGACTCATCAAAAGCTTCCGCCACGAATCATGAACCCCACTCCGGCAATGACACGTACCTTCAAAGGGCGGACCGTGATTTTGACAGGGGCGGCATCCGGGATCGGCCGCGCTCTGGCTAGACTGCTTTCCCAATGCGGTGCCACCGTTCATGCCATCGACATGGATAGTGAGGCTCTCGCGTCGCTATCCGCTGAATGCACCGGTGACGGTGCGGTCTATCCGGTCCATCTGGATGTCCGCGACATCGCAGCCTATGCGCGTGTGGTTTCTCGAATCCAATCGGAGGCTGAGTCGATCAACTATCTTTTCAACAACGCCGGGGTCACTCTGCTGGGGGAAGCGCAGAAAATTCCGTTCGACCGGTGGAAATGGCTTCTCGATATCAATCTGATGGGCGTGGTCAACGGCGTGCATCTTGTCTATCCGATCATGATCGCGCAGGGATCCGGGCATATCATCAATACTGCATCCATCGCCGGGGCCACCGGCTATGCGACGGCAGCGGCCTACACCGCCTCCAAAGCGGCGATTTTGGAATTTTCCCGCTCGATGCGTGCGGAGGCGAAAGCCTATGGGGTGATTGTTTCCGTGGTCTGCCCGGGCTATGTCGATAGCGGAATTTTTCTTCAGGACCGGATCGTGGGAGCGGATCGCGAGGCGATGATCCGGGACCTGCCGGTGAAAATGATGACGCCGGACCAGGCAGCTTTCGGCTTTCTATCCGGAGTGGTGAAAAAGAAGAGCACGATCATTTTCCCGTTTTCAGCGCAGTTTCTCTGGTATCTTTCCCGTTGGGCTCCAGCGTTGACCCACCCGTTTCACAGGCGTTTCCTCAGGGTTTTCCAGCAGGCCTGAAATCAGGCGGACCCGGCAGCCGCTGTCCGGGTTTCCGGCGGTGGCGGAGTCCGCCGGTCGGCGGGGAGCTGGCGTGGATCAGTTTCCGCTCGTTGTCGAAAGGGATGTGCTGGCACCGCGATGCATATGGTTTGCGCAGGGTTTCTTCCGTCGGCCGCGCATCCCGGGGAACGCCCAAATGATCCGGCACCCGCCCGGCCAGCGAGTGTTCCAAAGGGATGACGGTTTCTTCCGACATTACTTCCTTCCAATCATTTCCCACTCCACGCCTGGCGCAAAAACCGCCGGAAGGAATGGACGGATCGCAACCGCCTCCTATGATCGCGGCATGCGGTTCGAAATGAAGCAGGAGTTCTGGTGCCTCGGCGATGACTTCGTGATTCGGGACGGCGATGGCAACGGTTGTTACATCGTGGACGGCCGCGCCTTCAGTTTGGGAAGCCAGCTCTGCATCCGCGACATGGAGGGAAATGAAGTGGCCTCCGTTCGCGAACGGTTGCTGTCGTGGGGACCAGCGTATGAAATCCATCAGCCGGGGCGGGCGGTCACCGTCGTGAAGAAGGAGCATTTCACCTTTTTCTACTGCAAGTTCGAGATCGATGGCCCGGGCAGCCAGAACTACGAGGCGAGCGGGGATTTCCTCGATCATGAATACGAAATCCAAGGCGGCTACGGCACCGTGGCGGTGATCACGAAACGCTGGTTCACCCTGAACGACAGCTATGGCATCGAGATCGCCGATAGCGAGGATCCGGTTCTTTTGTTAGCGACCGTCGTCGTCATCGACCTCATCTGCCACGATCAGAAAAAGCACTAGATGCAGCGGCAAACACCGCCGCCGCTCGCCGCAGGTGAAGCACCCGGTCTGGTGGAGGCGGTGATGGCGGGGCAGCGCTTCGCGGTCTCGCCCTATGGGTTTTTGATTGTCATCTGGTATGCAAGATGTAACCCGCTGCGTTCTATCCGATGTCTTGCCCCGCCCGCAATCTCGTTTACGGCCTGTGCTTTATGGCAATGGTAATTTGGCATCGTCACCGTCAGCCGCTGCGCGAACCTGATGAAGCTGCTGGCCTGATGGAGTGGCTCACGCCAGTCCTGCGAGAAAATCATCCGCGGCCGTGCGGTGCGCCTGTTGTTTCTCCGCGCTCATCTTTTCCCAGGTTCTCGCCATCATTGAGAGCCGTGGGTTTTTCAGGAAAAACGGTTGATGGTCCGCAATGAATGTCCAGAACAGCCCGTCCCAGATCCCGCACCACGCGCCCTTCGGCTCGTCCGACATTTTTAGAATATAGTTTGATCCTGATAGGTAAGGTTTGGTGGTGAATGTCCCGCCAGCGGCGAACTGGGACATGCCGTACACGTTCGGCACCATCACCCAGTCGTAGGAATCCACGAACAGTTCCATGAACCAACGGTAAACGTCGTCCGGCCGGATCCGGCAGAGCAGCATGAAATTTCCCAGGATCATCAGCCGTTCGATGTGGTGGCACCAGCCGTCGTCGAGAAGCTGGCGGATCACACGGTCCACCGGAGGGATGCCGGTGGTGCCGCCGTAAAACGAGCGGGGCAGGGGACGGTCGAAGTGCCAGAAATTCCCATTGCGGATTTCCGTTCCGCGGTGCCGATAGATTCCGTGCATGAATTCCCGCCAGCCGATGACCTGGCGGACGAATCCCTCCAGCGAGTTCATGGGCACCGCGTCTGAGCGTGCCATCACCCGGTCGATCACGTCCTGTGGATCGAGCAAGCCGATGTTCAGCGCCGGAGTGATCGCGGAGTGATAGAGCGTGGCGTGGCCGGTGGCGATCGCGTCCTCGTATCGGCCGAAGTTTTCGAAACGTTCGTCGAGAAATTGTTCCAGCCAGCGCTCCGCATCCGGGCGGGTGACCGGCCAGCGGAAATGTTTCAGCGAGCCCGGACGATCCGGAAATCCAGCAATGACATAAGCGGCGGCCTCTTTGGTGAAATCGTTGCCGCGGGCGATCGGCTCGCGCGGCGGGACGTGGGATTTCGGCAGCTTCGCGCGGTTCTCCGTATCGAACGACCATTTTCCGCCCAGCGGACCCTCGTCTTCATCCAGTAGCAGCTTCATCCGTATGCGCTGGGCTTCGTAAAACTTCGCCATGAAGGGCTTTTTCGCCGATCCCACGCGGGCTGCGAGAAACTCCGGAGGGCTGAGGAAATTTGGAGATGGATGCACTACCAAACGAATACCCCGATTCTGTGAGAACCGGGCTACGCGTTTCATCAGGATATCATCCGCTGGATCGGCGAGGTGGATTTCCCGGATGGACTGCGGCACTTTTTTCTCCAACAGATCCGTGCTGTCCATGGAGGAACCTGCCGGGGCGTCGATGTAACGGACAACATGCCCAGCCGCCTCCAGCTCCACCGTGTAAGCCTTCATCGACGCCCGGTGCAGCATCAGCTTCTGCGCATGCATGGCCGCCGGCCAGTGCGGGTCGTTGCCGAAAAACAGCGGATCCTCGATCAGCCAGATTTCCTGTCCGGCAGCGATGGCCGGATGGTTTTTAAATAGCTGATGGGGATAGATCAGTGTGGCCGTCATGGCGGTTTCGTCAGATCCGGTCCGGCTCTACACCTTCCTTTGCATGGGCGAGGCGGGCGAGGGGATTGAGGGTGAAATAGGTATCGAGCGAGGTGGAGGCGAGGCAGCCGATGCCGACGAGATCGATACCGCCGTGGTCGAGGAGATGGTTTTCAGCGATTTGCACGAGCACCACGCGGCCGACGATGAGCTTGGTGCCGTTGGCTGGAATTGCGATGACGTCCTCCAGTTCGAGGCCGATCCTGAAGCGGGACTCGCGCACGAAAGGAGCCGTGAATCCGGGTTCAATATGCGGCGTCAGGCCGGTGGCGTCGAACTCGGAGACGGATTTCGGATAGCGGGCGGAGCACTGGTGCGCGGCATCGAGGATTTCCGGATGGAGGTGGTTGATGGTCCAGCAGCGCGTTACCATCAGATTGGCCAGCGTGTGGCGGTCCACCAGATCCGGCCGGCTGACCATGCCTAACAGGCATGGCTCGGAACCGAGATGGAGGATGCTGGAAAACGGCGCGAGGTTGGTTTGTCCGGCGCGGTCGGTGGTGCCGATCAGGCTGATCGGCTTTGCGCCGGGAAGGGAAGTGGCGAACTGGACACGCGCGAAGTTGTCCATGCGCCCGATATCGGCGGTGGTGATGGTTTTCATTTCAGAATGTTCTGATGGACGAAAGCCCGCCGTCGGGCCGGAGGATCTGGCCGGTCATGAATTTCGATTCATCACCTAGCAGAAATGCGACGAGTTTCGCGACGTCCTCGGGATCTCCTGTCTGTTGGAGCGGGTGGCGTTTCGCTGCGGCTTCTTTTTTTGCATCCGAGTTCAGCAGGTTTCCGGCGAGCGGGGTATCGGTCAGGGAGGGGGCGATGACGTTCACCCGGATCTTCGGGGCGAGTTCTGCGGCGAGGGAGAGCGCCAGTCCTTGGACCGCACCTTTCGCCGCGGCGATGGACGCGTGGAAGGGGATTCCCTGGGCGACGGCCACGGTGGAAAACAACACAACAGACGCGGACGGCGCGGCTTTCAAGGCCGGAAGCGCGGCCTGGACCGCCGCGGCGGCACCGAGGCAGTTGATCCGGTAGTCGTTAAGAAAATCCTCTGGAGTCAGGCGGTGGAAGGGTTTCAGCGTGATGCTGCCGGGGAAATAGACGAGCCCGTCGAGCACGGGCGGCAGCTCTAGCGGACCGGGGGCGAGCGCATCGAAGGGCTGCACGGAAATCCCCATTTCCGCCAGCGGCTGAGGATTGCGGGCGGCTGCGGTTAGGGTGTCACCGCGGGATTTCAGAAGTCGTGCGGTAGCGAGGCCGATTCCCGAATTTCCGCCGATCAACAGATAGGTGCGTGACATGCCGCAATGTGGGCGGCGAAGCGGGGCGGTCAAGGGGCGGATCGAAAAACGGGCGACGTCAATTTCTGGCGCGGAGGCGGTTGAGCGTCTGCTCGGCGAGTTGGAGGACGGTGGCGTCGTTTTTGGTGTCTTTCGCGAAGCCGGAGATGAGCTGATAGGCCCAGGCTTCGGTGCCGTAATCGGCGATGGCGGCGATGAACTTTTTCTGTTGTTCCGCCGTTTTCGCCTGCGGTGCGAGTTTCGACCAAATCCCTGGGGCGATGTCGTTCTTGCGGTTGCGGACGGGATCGGAAACGAAGGTGATGGCGGCATCGAAGGCCTGGCTGCGGAGGGCGGCGTCCTGGCTGGTGGCGAGCACTTCGATGAGCATCGGATAGGTGGACTCGTCCGCCCAGACGCTGAGGGCGGAAATGGCGGCGCTCTTGCTCTCGCGCTCCGGCATGTTGAGGGCGCTTTTCGCGAGCATGATGGACTGTTCGCCGCCGCAGCGTGCGAGGAGGCGGAGGAGGGATTGGCGGATTCTGGCGTTTGCCGCATTGATGTAGGCGGTGGCGAGCTGACCGCTCAGACCGCTGCGGCGCTGGCTTTTCCCGATGATCACGGCGAGCGCTTCTTCCGCCGCTTTGCGGATGTCGTCGTTGGCGGTGGTCTGGACGATATCAGCGAGCGCCTGGAAATGCTCTTCGGTGGCGGTGTAGCGGATGGCCTGGATGGCAGCGGCAGCGAGGGCGGGATCGTTGGCGGAGCGGGCGTAATCGAGCAAGGCGGGGACGGCTGCCGGGCTCTTGCGTTTTGCCACGACATCCCGGAAGAGCTGCGCCCGGACACCGGAGGTGAGGCCCTGGCCTTTAAGGGCGAAGGCGGTGACAACGGCGTCCACATCGGTGGCGTCTTTGGATTTCGCCTTGGCCAGAGCCTTGTAAAGAAGGGGATCTTGGGCGGTGGCCTCGGCGGTGGTGGCCTTGAGCAGGATGTCGAGTTTTGCCTTGTCCACGGTGAGCTCGGTGGAGTCGTTTTTCCCGGCGATGGTGGTCATTTCGGCGTATTCGAGCGAACCCTGATCCTTGGAGCCGAGGAGGAAGACGAGAAGAGCGACGGCCAGCACGGCAATCCCGGCTACGACGCCGATGGTGGTTTTCGCCCCTTTACTGAGCTTCTTCTTCTTGTGCTGGAAAAACTCGGGAGGGATTTCAGTGGTGGCGGCTACGTGAATCGGACCGGTGCGGATGGGGCCGGTGGCTTGTCCTTTTGCCAACACTCCGGTGACAGGCGGCTCCGGTTTCGGCAGCGGCTGTGGGGCAGTATGAACGCTCGGTTTCGAACCCTCGGGCGGCAGCAGCGGCTGCGGCGCGGTCTTGGTCTTCGTGGGCGGATTGAGAACCACGGTGGGCGGCGCGACCGATGGAGCGGGAATCGCCATCTCGACGGGGACCTGCGGGACCGGTTGCCGGCCGAGCTGGACCCGCGCGGCAGGTGTGCTAGGGCGGGGAATCCGGATGCTCTGCGGGCCTCCGCCACGGACCTGGGTCCGCTGGGCCTGGGTGGGGGCCGGAGTTCCCAAGCTCATCTTTGGATTGGGAGCCTTGTCGTTTTGCACAAAAACCTGGAGAGCCTCGCGCGATGACGCGGGGCGGTCTGCCGGCTGGCGGTTGATCAGCCACATGATCCAGTCACAGACCCAGACCGGGATGTCCGCGCGCACGTCTTGGAGAGGCGTGACCTGATGATTCAAATGGGCGCTCATCACCTCAGTGCCGGTGGTGCCATCAAACGGATAAATCCCGGTCAGTGCCTGATAATAGACGCAGCCCATCGCGTAGATGTCGGACCGGGCGTCCAGCGGGACGCGCTCGAATTGCTCGGGGGCCATGAAAAAAATCGACCCGAAGACGGCTTCCATCTCTTCAAGATCCTCCTTCGACTGGCTGTGTGTCAGGGTGGCGAGGCCGAAATCAACGATTTTCACCTGGAATTTTCCCGATGGCAGCCAGGTGAGCATCAGGTTCGACGGCTTGATGTCGCTGTGAATGAGGTCGAGTTCCTGAGCGGCGATGAGGGCTTCCTGGGTTTGCATCGCGAGTTCGCGGAAATCCGGCCAGGTGAGCGGCGCACGCTCGATGAGTTCGTCCAGGGTTTTTCCACTGATCAACTCCATGACGACATAGGGGCCGTCCTCGTCGGCACCGACATCGTAAATCGTGACGATGTGCGGGTGTTGGAGGGAGGCAAGCGCACCGGCTTCCTTGATGAGCTGGCGGGTGGATTCCTCCTGCAGCTCGGGATCTTCTGCGGTGTTTGTGGTGATCCGTTTGATCGCCACTTCGCGGCTCATCCGTGTGTCATATCCGCGGTAAACGGCACCGAGACCACCCTGGCCAATCTTTCCGCGGATTTCGTAACGTTCTTCCATGATTTCGGCGTGACTCAGAGTGTTGAAAAGAACACCCGGCGGCAATCACGAAAAAGCGGATTCATGAGGCCGCACGTTCCAAGCGTTCCCGGCGATAGAGAGTGGGGGATTGGCCGGTGATGCGGGCGAAACTGCGGTTAAACTGGGAGAGAGACTGATAGCCGACGAGGAAGGCGATTTCCGAAATGCGGGCCTCGGGGCGGAGGAGTTCGCGCTTCGCCCAGTCGATGCGGCAGCGGTTCACATAGTCGGTGAGAGTGAGCCCGGCGGAGTCTTTGAAAAGCCGGCAGAAATGGGACTCGCTGAGGCCGGCCTGGCGGGCGACTTGGCCGAGCGGCAGTGGCTGGTCGAGGTTTTCGTGGATGTATTTCCGCGCTTTTGCGATGGCGGCGGGCTCGCTGCCTTCCTCAATGATGGCGAGGGAATCGGCGTGCTCGCTGAGCTGCTCGGCGAAACTCTGTAGCAGGGTGACCATGCTCTGGTAGCGCAGCGGCTCGACGAAGCGCGTCTGCATGTAGGCAGTTTTGAGGTTTTCGCGGGCCTCCTTGTTCAGCGTCTTACGGCCGATCATGCCAAGGATCTGCTCGAACTGCTCTGCTTTCGGCGTCTGGCTGAAGACCTGGCCGGTTTTCATGTAGCCGATCACCGCGGCTCCCAGCTTGATCGGCACGGCGGTGGCGCAGAGTCCGGCGAAGCAATGGCAGGTGGTGGGTCCGTTGACTTCGGCCTCCTGCATCAGACGGCGGTTGGTGTCGAGACAGGCGCTGCAGGCGCTTTTACAAAGATTGAGCTCCTCGCAAAACGGGCTGCGGTTGATCTTCTGATCGTCGAGGCACCAGCCGTCGGGATTAGAGGAAACGAGGCGCAATGGCAGGCCGGTGGCGATGCGGAATGCCTCCTGGTACATTTTGAAACGATCTGAGTTAGCGATTCGTTGGAGAAGCGCTTCTTCGAACTCCTGGTGCGCGTGAGTATTTGCTTGCGTCATTTTTCTAAAGAGAAACTGCGCGACGCTAAAGACTATCTCCAGCGAATTCAACCTTTGTTCGTCGAACGGCGCATGGAAATCCAGGCAACGATCAGGATAGAGACGATTGAGCTTAGCGGCATAAGAATCGCAGCCAGCAGCGGGCTCATTTTTCCGGCCATGGAAAATGCCACCGTCGTGAGATTATAGACCAGCGCGAAGGCGAAAGCGCCCCGGACTGCGCCCTTTCTCGCCTCCGCAGCGTCCATCAGGCCGGTGAGAAACGCCAGACCGGAGCCCAGCGTGTAAAAGTCCGCCTTCGATTCGAGCAAACTCCGATCCACCACCGGCGTGCCCGTGACAAGCGAGGCATCAAAGGCGAGGGAATCGTTCGCGCCATCGCCGAGATAGAGTGTGTCCTGGCGGTCCAGCGCGCGGACTTCGCGGGCTTTTTCCTCGGGTGAAAGTCCGCCAAGCGCCTGATTTCCAGCCAGTCCGAGCGCTGTGGCCATTTTGGAAACCTTGTCCGCGTGATCGCCGGAAAGGATGTGGAGGGAAAGCCCGCGCTTTTCCAACGAGCGCAGCATGGCCACCGCGCCGGGCCGGAGGGATTCGCTGAAATGGAAGGCAGCGATCCATTTTCCGTCGCGGCGGAGTTCGCTGCCGGCGGTTTCCGCAGAGATCGCGGACTCGCCGGTCCAGCCAGCCTTTCCGAGGGTCCAGAGCGCGCCCGCTGTCTCCAGAGAAACCCCGAGTCCTGGAAATTCGGTGATTTTCACCCCGTCCGAGTCCGCGAGCAGTTTCTGCCCCCGCGTGCCCAGCGCTTCCAGTAGCGATCGCGCCACCGGATGCAGCGATCCTTGCGTCAAATGCGCCAAGGCCAGCGCGGATTCGTCATCCAGCGCCGCGACGGTCTCCGGGTTTTCCAAAACCGGGCGCTCCAGCGTCAGCGTGCCGGTCTTGTCGAAAATCACCCGTCGCACCCTCACCAGCCGCGGCCACAAGGTCGCCGTTCTCACAAAAACCCCCAGCCGTTCCACCGCCGAGGCCGCGATGTCATCTGCTAGCGGGATCGCCACCCCGAGCGCGCACGGGCAGGACACCACGAATACCGAAATCATCGCCTGCGCCCCGGTCAGCCAGTCGCCCTGCCACCCCCAGAACGCCAGCGCGGAAAGCCCCATCACCAGCACGATGCTCAGATAGACGCGCAGCAGCTTGTCCAATCCCGGCGATGCCCTGTCTCCGCTAACCGGCGCTGTCAGCTTTGCGAGCAGCGAGTCCTGCCACCGCTCTCCAGCCTCCACCGCCGCCGGAGTCCGGCTCAGTAAAATCGCCCCAGCAGGCAGCCTCGACCCCGCAGAAAACCTCACCGGATCCGCCTCGCCATGGATCCACTCTAGCGAAAAATCCGCCTCGCCCGCCGCCAGCACACCGCTCACCGGCAGCGCCTGCCCTGGCGCTAACAAAAACTTCAGCCCCGGCAGGATTTCCTCCCGCCCCACCGCATCACCCTCACCATCCGCCCGTGGAACGGCCTCCGGCACCGGTTGCGCGCGCACCAGCCGCCGCCGGTTACGCTCGACCGCCGTCGTTTGCAGATAGCGACCGGACAGCATCAGGAAAACGAAGATCGAGACAAAATCGAAGTATAACAACCGCTCTTTCCCCAGCGCCCAGCCGACGATCGATCCTCCATAAGCCGAGATCAGCCCCAGCGCGATCGGCAGATCGATGTGCAGCGATTTCGCCCTAACCGCCCGCCATGCCCGGTCCATGAAATACCCGCCGCCCACCAGCATCGAGAGCGTGGCGGATAGAAAAGCGATCAGTTTGAAAAGCTCCGCAAACTCGAAATCCCGCGGCATCCCCAGATAGACCGGCAGCGAGAATGCCATCGTGTTCAGCGCGAACGCCCCGCACAGCCCCATCCGCGCCATCAGCCGCCGCCGTTCGTGGTCGCCGCGCACCGATCCCGCCGGAGCCGCCACGTAGCCGAACTGGCAGAGTTCTCTCAAAAACGGCTCCAGCTCGCATTTTCCCGGCATCCATTCCAGATGCAGCCGCCCGCTCGATGGATTCGCCGCCGCCCGCACACTCCCCGCATGACGGGCGAACAATTTCTCCACCAGCCACACACAGCCCACACAGGAAATCCCCTCCAACGCCAGATCCAGCCGCGCCGCCTCACCGCGTTTCTCAGCTTCAGCCTCCGCCTCCAGCACCTTCGGCCCCAGCCACGAAAAATCATGCTCCTCAAACGGCCGGCTGCGCACCGGTGCCACCGCGATGCCTTGCTTCAAATCATAAAACTGCTCGAACCCATTCTCCGCGATCAGCTCCGCCACAAACTCACACCCCCGGCAGCAATACCGCTCCGCCGCCGTCTTCGGCGTGTATTCTGTCCCACAATGTTCGCAACTGGCCATGCGCCGCGAATTTTCGCCCCGAACCCGCCCCACCGCCAAGCCTTACCTCGCACAATCCACGCATCGTCGGCTGTCCCCCAAATTGCGATTGCCCTGGTTCCACCAGCAGGCAATCGCGCCATGATACAGACATTCCTGCCTGTTCTTCCATCCGCCCTCCTGACGTCGCTATCGCGTCTCGCGGCAGAGCCAAAAGGTAATCCGCACAGTCAGCCATTGCTCGCGCGGCGGGAGAGACGCGTCTCGCGGCAGTGCCAAAAGGTGGTCCGCACAGTCCCCTGTGCGGTTCTTCCATTGCAGCAAGACCATTCCGCGAAGACCGAAGAATTGAAACACAATCGCATCACTAGGTGGAGGAATAGGAATTGATGGGCCTGATGGAGCGAACGTGTCCCATCTTCCCTCGGAATTTGAACGTTAAAATGCCTGGCTTTTTACAATGTTAAAATGCCTGGCTTTTTACAATGCCTTCCCTTGAACCTGCCAAACGACAGCCTCGACGGAAATCACTTGTCCTTGGCGAAACTCACGATCTTCTTCCAAGGTTCCAGCCCCCGCTTCTCCGCCAGCGGTCGCAGCACCTGCTTCTTTGAAATCCGCTCCCTGCATTCTGTCAAGATTTGCACACTGACTCCGTTTTTTTCGTTCTCCTGTTCCATCTGCCGCGTGGAAACGATGATTCTGGGTTCGTGCGCGTGAATGGATGCCTGCGTCATTTTCGTGTCATATCAAAGTATGGATGCCGCCGATCATGGCGCAGCACGAGCACCCGAATACCACTGGAGGTCTCACGATACAGGAAATGGTAGGGAAAACCGGGAACATTCGCCCTGCGCAAACTAGCGGAAACACGATGATTACGGCCCGGATTGAACAGAGCGTGATCTACAACCATCAGCAATGTCTGAAAAAACCGATCCGCCACAATCTCGCCTGCCTCCTCGGCATAATACCGGAGAATTTCGTCCATGTCGCGTTGGACGAACTTTTGGAAAACCAACTCCGGTTGCATCACCTGCCCAGTGCGCTACGGAATTGCTCAAGCGTCATCCCCGACGAAGGATCACGTTCCAACTCGGCATCGCGTCGCATGGCCTCCGCGATTCCATCATCGTCATCATGCAGGATTCCCGGTAACGAACTGAGGAGATGAGCCGCCAGCGTCGCGCGCTGGTTTTGAGGAAGTTGCATCGCCTGCGCCTCAATGACTTCAAGATCCACCATGTAGTGAGTAAGAAGTCATCCCTTGGTTCTGCAATCCCAGTTTTCCCGACATCCCAGTTTTCAGGGCCGGACTTTCCCGGCAACGATTGTCCCGATCACCATCTCGTCATTCTCAGCCGCTTGCAAGACTTGGTAGTCGCCGCTGGCACGCAGGTCGTCCAGCCCCCGCGGGCGCAGGGGGAGCACACGCGCCCTCGCGGCATGGGTGGCCCGCATCACGAAAGAGCACGTCTCACACCTCAGACGCTCCCGCGAAACCTCACCAACAAGCGCCGCCGGTCCCGCTCCTGATAAGACTCCCGCAGCGCGCCGAAGAGTTTGGAGCGGATGGAATCCACCTTGGACTTCTCGATCCCATATTCCATTTCCAGTTCCGCCAAGCGGTTCCGCGCCGACTCCACCAGCCGTTGGTAAAGTCCGGTCTCCGGTTGATGGAAAACCACCAGCCCGGGGACGGCAGACGTTCCGTTCGCGTCCTCCAGCCCACCCAACCCCCATCGGTGTCACTACATTTAGTGAAATCTGGAAGGTGCCAGCTCCTGCAAACGATGGATTGCAAAGAAAGTCGGATTTGCTAGAATCAAGGCATGAACCTGCTCTTGGAAATCCCCGACCTCATCGCGGAAACGCTCCCTGCTTCCCCTGCCGAACGGCAGCGTGAAATGCGATTTGCGCTCGCCTGTGGCTTGTTTGCCATGGGCGAGGCCGACAGCGGTTCCTCTGCGGAACTCGCTGGAATGAGCCGGCTGGGATTCCTTGAGGCTTACGGCAAACACGGCCTGCAGCGCCCCTACCATGATGAGGATCTGACGGATGACATCGCCTTCGCCCGCCATCGCTGACACGTCGGCCCTTTCGGCGCTTTGCAGAATCGGGCGACTGGAAATCCTGCGATGGCGTTTCCTGTGCCGGTGATCTTGCCGCACACTGTCCGCATGGACCTCGAAGCGGCGGATGACAAAAATCTCATCAGCATGATTGATCAAGCATGCGAGGCGGGATGGATGAGGGTTGCCGTCCCGTCCATCTTGGATTGGCAGGCCCCGATCAGTCGTCTGGGTCCGGGTGAAACCGCCGCGCTGGCCTTGGCGGTCGCAATGCCCGAAGCCGTATTGCTCATGGACGAACGCCGCGGCCGCCGTGCCGCCCGGATGCTCGGGCTGGCGACGACCGGTGTATTGGGCTTGCTGTATGTGGGCCAAACGAGCAGGGCACCTCGACAGCCTGGCGCAGGCCATTCATGACCTGCGCACCAAAGACAGCTTTTTCATCGATCCTGAACTCCTGCGCCAAGCCCTGACCGAGGTTGGCGAGGAATTGGATGGCCCATTGTAATCCAGCTTTCTCCCCGCTTTGTCATGCGGCCTGCGGCGAGGCCGCCCTACCTATCCTCTCTTCTTTTCCCCATTTCAGCATCTCAGCATTTAAGATTTTCAGCTTTTACCTCACGCCTTCTCTTGAAATTGCCAAACGACAGCCGCGAAGGAACCCGCTCGTCCTTGGTGAAATTCACGATCTTCTCTCAAGGTTCCAGCCCCCGCTTCTCCGCCAGCGGACGCAGCATCTGATTCTTCAGACCATTCGCGCCGTCGCATGAAACCGTGGATTGACTCATGATCGGAAATGGAGCAATTTCGCCCAGCATGACGGCATCAATCGAATTAGATTTGAAACAACGCCTAGCCCGGTTATCCGGGCGCGACAGGCTTGCCATGTCCGCTTACTTGCTCAGGCTAAAACACCAGTCAAAAAGCGGACGACAAGGGATTTCGAAGCTCATGAAGGAAATGGATGCGGGCAGGAAAACCAATCTATCCAACCTTGCCTCCGATCTTGGGCATGGCTGACCGACAGACATACGAACCGGTCCTTTCGTCCAAAT
>JBBRCO010000002.1:0-75975 GCA_038204755.1 Verrucomicrobiales bacterium | reverse complement strand
CGCCTGCTAGCCCGGCACAAAACATGGGGCTGCCGCCCCAAACCCCGCCGAGCTGAGGCAGCTCGACCCCGTTTTCTCCCCCCTAAATCCCCCAAGGGGGCTTCTCCCCTCCCGTCCCCCAGGGGAGCGGGGGGAGGCCTTTGAGGAGCCCGATTCCCGCCGCCGCGAGTGGGTAATTTTAATTGTCGTTAAGGGGATTTTTAATTGTCGCTGGACATTCTGGAGGGCGGGGAGCAGAGCGGTCGGGAGCGGCAAAGGATAAAAGGTGTTCATAGGGCCTCTTTTGGGTGGGGGGGGATTTAAAAGTGCCGGGCAGGCGGCAGAGGAGGTTGGAATTTTGGCGCAGGGGTCTCGTAGGCTGTTTCCGGCGTGACACAGGCTTTCCTGCCTGTTCTTCCGGGGGAACGCCCTCGCCGGAAACACTTCGTGGAAGCCAAAGCACGTTTGATTCCGGGTTGCAACGGTGCCCGGTGGATCTGGCTTTCTGGGGCGCGAGGGCGTGATTGTTTTCCCAGCGAAGACCGCACAGAGGACTGCGCGGACCACTCTCCGGCACACGCGAGGGCGCATGTGCGGCCCAGCCATCCGAGACTGCCCGCCGCTTTTCAGTGTCACCCGGCGGCGACGGCGCTGCGGATATCCGGCGGGGCCAGGGCTGGTCCGGGGCGGGCGGGTGTGATGGCTTGTGCGCTTTGAGGAAAAATTGCGGTTGGCGGGATGTGAAATTCATATCGGAGCACGGCCCGCGACTCTGATTGCGGTCCCCTTTGCTTGTGGTTTTCTTCCGTGCGACCCCGGTTTTCTTCGTGCGACCCTGGTTTCCTTCCGTGGCTGCCGGATTTCTGAGATTCTGTGAGGAATTTTATTCCCATTTCAGAAAATTCAGTTAGCTTCCCGAACGTATCCGAAACAATAACTATCAAAAACAATGGGAAACGAAGAAATTCGCAATCAATACGATGCCTACACGCGCATCGAAGGCTTCGGTGAAAAATACGGAGCGCAGTTCGGTCCCGCATCACGCGCACGGAACAAATTCACCCTGATGACCGCAGTGGTCGCTAAAATGGTGGCAAACGGAGTCACGAAACTGACAGGTAGCAGCGGCTTCCATGGCGGCACTGGCATGAAAAGGAAACGGGAGAGCCGCCCCACGAAAGTCAAAATCCTCATTGTTGATCGATGCGCAACTGGCGATGAATAGCCTCTATGAAACGTCGCCAATGGCTGGGTCGAGCAGGCCGCGCGGGATTCGCCGCAATGCTGCCGGGTTGCGCATCGGTTTCAACCCGGGAAATCAACTTCTCGGCGGTGGATCGGCTCGGCGGCGTTGGCTACGGGATCTGGAAAAACGGACGATGGATCGGCGGACGAAATCCAGATAGACGCCTGCCTTCGCTGAGCATCACCAAGGCGCTTGCGGCTCTCGCGGTGGTCCGGGCGATTGGCGAGGGATGGATCGAACTGGACAAACCGCTCGTGAAAATCATCCCGGAGTGGCAGGCGGACGCGAGGAAACGTCAGATCACCGTGCGCATGCTGGTCAACCAAACCGCCGGATTTTCCTCCGGCGTGGCCGCGCTCTATCGGGCGCGCATCCAGGACAAGGGCCGGATCGCCGTCGCTCTTCCACTCACCGATCCGCCGGGCTTGCAATTCCGTTATGGTCCGGCATCCGCCGAGATTCTCGCAGAAGTGCTCCGCCGCTATCTGAGGGAACACGGCTGGTCAACGGAAGATCTAATGCGCGATCTGATGGGAAGGATCGGTCTATCCAGTCCGAACTGGCGCAAGGATCTGTCAGGAAAATTCTACCTCTCCACCGGCGCGGAGTTCAGCGTGAGCGAGCTAGGCAGGCTCGGTCAGGTCGTGGGTAAACTCGCCAGCGGGAAAAATGCCGCCGGTCTGAAAGCAGAGGCTTTCCTCGATCTCGCCTCGCGCCGCCCGGCGAACCCGATGGTCGCCGCCGGCATCTGGTGGAACCGCAATGCAGCAGCATCCGGTGCGATTTCCATCGAACCGGAACGCAACATCGACGCCGTCCGCCCGCCCACCTTCTGGAGCCGCGCCTGCCTGAGCCCGGATATCGATCCCGGCTGGTTGGCGATGGCCGGCTCCGGTGGCAAGCGCGTTTATGTCCTGCCATCGCACGATCTGGTAGTCGCCCGCCTCGACCGCGCAAACAGTTGGAACGACGGGGCGTTCCTGCGGGCGATTTCCTAACGCTTGATCGCCAGCAGCAGGTTCCCCTCCCCGCCGTTGGTGCGGTAGCCGGAGCCGAAACCAAGCGGATTTTTCGGATTGATGGCAAACGCCTGCTTCAGGTCCTCCTGCTGATACTGAGTGAAGAGATCGATCGGTTTCTCATAGTCTCCATAGAACCGGAACGACCACTTGTCCTGCGCGAAGAACCGGAACGGAATCCCCGAGTCGTCCTGCAACACCGCATGTGACTGGCCGAGGAAAAAGTCACGGGCCTGGGAGAATCGGTCGTCATACATCAGATAGGACGCCGCTTTGAAATACGTCGCCTTGCCGCCCAGTCCGGCCACCCATTGCTGATAGCCGCCTTTGAATCCGCTGTTGGAAAGATCCCCGGAAACATAGCAGGCGGTGTGGCGCATGCCGCCTGCATCATAATACTGCATCTCCACCCCGGGATTTCCGCCGACGGAAATCGGACTCACGGATTCCACCTCGCCGCCCATCATCGCCACCGTGCTGAGCAGGATGGGAGTCACCCCGCGCAAGGCGCTGCGTTCCAGATCCGCCCGCATGTCCTTGGTGATGAAGAATCCTGCTAGGAGCTGCGTTTTTGTGGACTGCCTGAAGGCGGCCAGCGCACCCAGCACGTCACCCGGTGGCAGGGATTCCAGCGCGGGAACGTCCCCCACCGGTTCCAACCCCATCAGCGCATAGGTCCGCGCCTGCGGAAACATCGCGCTGACGTGCAGCAAATCCGGCCCACCGAACGGATAGTAAATCGCACTGCCGCCGCCGACCGCCGGTGTCACCTGCCAAGTGGCCCACTCGGTCATCATCGAAATCCGCGGCCGGACGTTGCCACGCAGAATTTGGCCGATCTCGCGCTGGTGAATCTGATATTCCTCCGTCTGCTGGAGGCGGGAAAGGACCGCGCCACGGCGCACCGGCTTGCCCGCTAGGAAAAGCCCGACATCGTCCGGCCCCGCCTCACCCGTCACAACCGGGAAATTCGCGGGAGGTATTTCGAGATACTTTGGTTGGACAGCGGCCGGCTTCGAAGGGCCGCAGGCGGAGAGAAGCATCACGATGGGCAGGAGCAGCAGGGTTGGTTTCATGGGAGCGGCCTGAATGAAACGCATTTCCCCGGCAAAAGCATTTTCAAAACGCGATTTGTCGAAAATTGATCACTCGCCGCCATCCGCTGAACCCACCCGCCGCAGCGGAAAATAACACAACCACGCCAGCAGCACCGTCGCCATGCCCGCCAGCGTCGGCCCCGGATCTGCCACCAGCGAGCGGACCATCACAAATCCAGTCATGGCCAGAAACACCAACGGCGGCAAGGGATACCACGGGCAGCGGAATGCACCCTCAACCCGGGGCTTTCTCCGCACGATGAAGATTCCAAACACCGCCAGAAAAGCGCACAAGGTCAGCGCGAACTGGGTGTAGGTGAGCAGTTGGGCGAAATTTCCCACATGCACGAATAGCAGCGCCAGACCTGACAGAATCAACGTCGCCGGAACCGGGATGCCATGGCGGTTTTTCACCGCCAGCACGCGCAGGAAATGGAAATCCCGCCCCATCACATGCAGCACCCGCGGCCCGGCCCAGACCAGCGCGCTCACTGTCGCCACCAGTCCGAGAGAAAGCAAACCGCTGAACCAGCGCGCCGCTCCCTCTCCGAACAGTGCCTGCGCCGCCACGTGACCCACCTCCGTCACTCCTGCCAGATCCGCCACCGGCGCTGCTTTCAAGAACGCGGCGTTCAGCAGCACATAAAGCAACATCACCAGCAATGTTCCGAAAACTAACGATCGAGAAACCGTGTGCCGCTGGTCATTGAGTTCCTCCAGCATGTAAACCGCCGCGTTCCATCCCGAGTAGGCATAGAAAACGAACAACAACGCCACCGCGAACGCCGGGCGGGCGATGATCGATAGATCCTCCTGCGGCCGGATTTCCCAGCGGATATCGCCGTGTCCGGTCTTGAGAAACGCCGCGAGGATGAATCCGAGAATCAGCGTTAGTTTCAACGCCGTGGATACCGTCTGAAGTCGCGCGCTTGTTTTCAAAGTCAGCAAATGCCCGCCTGTCACCGCGATCAACGCCACCACCGCAGCCAACGCCGCCGGAACCTGCGGAAAGGCCCGGTGCGCATAACTGCCGAGTGCCAGCGCCGCCAACGCCGTGGGCGCTGCGAACCCGACCACTGCCGACAGCAAGCCCGCCGTCCAGCCGAGCGATGGATGATAGAGCCGCCCGATGAAATGATATTCGCCGCCCGATCTCGGCAGCGCCCCTGCCAGCTCCGCATACGACAGCGCCCCGCACAGTGCTACCAGTCCGCCCAGAATCCACACCAACAGAATCCCTGGACCCGAAGGAATATCCCCTACCTGATAGCCCAGACTCGTGAACACGCCGGTGCCAACCATGCTGGACACGACCAACGCCGTCGCTGCCAGCGTGCCGATTTTCGAGGATGCGGGTGGGTTCATGATGTGGCGCATCCTGATGCGGACTTGGTGTAGCGTAAATTATTACCTGGCGGACAGAAATGTGAACGTGGGTTTGGCGTCCCGCCGCAACCACGTCTGCACATGCTGACCGTCACATTGAATCTGACAGCACAGAAAGAGAACTGAAAGTGGTGGGCAGGCGGCAGGAAAGTCTGAGTTCTCGGTGAAGGGAGCATGGTGAGCGCGCGTGCGGTTTCTGGCGTGACACAGACATTCCTGTCTGTTCTTCCGGGGGGCACCCTCGCCGGAAACACTTCGTGGAGGGCCGGGCACGTTTGATTCCGAGCTTCGACGGTGCATGGCATATCCAGCCTGGCCCAGCGAAGACCGCACAGGGGACTGTGCGGACCACACTTTTAGTTGCCCTCTATCATCTCACTTTGTGAAAACGATGCCGCCGTTGGCGAAGTCTGCTTGGATGACGTCGCCATCGACGAATTTACCGTCGAGCACGTCGAGGCTGAGAGGATCGAGGAGCTGGTGTTGGATGGCGCGTTTGAGCGGGCGGGCACCGTAAACGGGATCGTAGCCTTGATTGCCGATGTATTCCTTGGCGGCTTCCGTGAGTGCAAGGCCGAGACCTTTTTTGGCGAGACGCTTGCGGACGCGGTCTAGCTGGAGATCGACGATGGTGGTGAGCTCCGCGCGGTCGAGGCGATCAAAGATGATGGTTTCATCGACACGGTTGAGGAACTCGGGACGGAAGTGGCCGCGCAGGGCTTCGGTGACTTTGGCTTCGCGCTGCTCGGAGTTTTCCTCGTGCAGGATGTATTGCGAGCCGATATTGGAGGTCATGATGAGCACGGTGTTGCGGAAATCCACGGTGCGGCCTTTGCCGTCGGTGATGCGCCCGTCGTCGAGCACCTGGAGCAGGACGTTGAATACATCCGGGTGGGCTTTTTCAATTTCGTCGAAAAGCACGACCGAGTAGGGCTTGCGGCGGACCGCCTCGCTGAGCTGGCCGCCTTCGTCATAGCCGACGTATCCGGGAGGCGCGCCTATCAGACGGGCAACGCTGTGCTTTTCCATGTACTCCGACATGTCGATGCGAACCATCGCGCCCTCGTCGTCGAAGAGGAATTCCGCGAGGGCTTTCGAGAGTTCGGTTTTACCGACACCGGTGGGGCCGAGGAAAATGAACGAGCCGATAGGGCGGTTCTCGTCCTGCAATCCGGCGCGCGCGCGGCGGACGGCGTTGGCGACGGCCTTGATGGCTTTTTTCTGACCGACCACGCGATCGCCAAGACGGGCTTCCATCTGGACGAGCTTTTGTTTTTCGCCTTCCTGCAGGCGGTTCACGGGAATGCCGGTCCACGAGGAAACCACGCGAGCGATGTCCTCCTCGGTGACTTCCTCTTTGAGCATTGCACCGTTTTTCTGAAGGATGGAAAGCTGGTCTTGGGCCGCTTCCTGCTCGCGATTCGCTTCTGGTAGATCGCCATAAGTTATCTGTGAGGCACGGGTGAGATCGCCGATGCGTTGGGCGCGCTCGGCATCGCTTTTCAGGTTCTCGATCTTCTCCTGGGCAGCGCGGACACGGTCGATGATGGCTTTTTCATTCCGCCACTGGGCCATGAGGCCGGACGATTTCTCGCGGAGATTCGCCTGCTCTTCCTTCACCTTGTCCAGGCGAACGGCGGAGGCCTTGTCGGTTTCCTTTTCGAGGGCTTTTTTTTCCATTTCGAGCTGGAGGATCTGGCGCTCCAGCACGTCGATCTCGGTGGGCATGGAATCGAGTTCGATCTTGAGTCGGGAGGCGGCTTCGTCGATGAGATCGACGGCCTTGTCGGGAAGGAAGCGGTCCGAAATATAACGGTCGGATAGAGCAGCGGCAGCGACGATGGCACCATCCTGAATGCGGACGCCGTGGTGAACTTCGTAGCGCTCTTTCAGACCACGGAGTATAGCGACGGTGTCTTCCACGGACGGCTCGCCAACCATGACCGGTTGGAAACGGCGTTCGAGGGCGGCGTCCTTTTCGATGTATTTCCGATATTCATCGAGCGTGGTCGCGCCGATGGCGTGCAATTCGCCGCGGGCAAGCTGGGGTTTCAAAAGATTCGAGGCATCGACCGCGCCTTCGCTGGCACCGGCTCCGACGATGGTGTGGAGCTCGTCGATGAAGAGGATGATCTGGCCTTCGGAGTCGGTGACTTCTTTCAAAAACGCCTTCAGCCGTTCCTCGAATTCGCCACGGTATTTCGCGCCGGCGAGCATGCCGCCGAGGTCCATGCTGATGACGCGCTTGTTCTTCATGGATTCCGGCACGTCGCCGGAAACGATGCGGCGGGCGAGGCCTTCGACGATGGCGGTCTTGCCGACGCCGGGCTCGCCGATGAGGACGGGATTGTTTTTCGTGCGGCGTGAAAGCACCTGGAGCACGCGGCGGATCTCGTGATCGCGGCCGATGACGGGATCGATCTTACCGGCGCGGGCGCGGGCAGTTAGGTCGGTGCCGTATTTTTCGAGCGTCTGATATTTTCCCTCGGGAGCATCGTCGGTGACTTTTTGGGAACCGCGCACGCTGGTGATGGCATCGCGGGCTTTCTTCTCATCGAGTCCGGTTTCCTTGAGCAGTTTTCCAGCAGGCGAATTCCCTTTCAACGAGCCGAGGATGAAATGTTCGACGCTCAGATAGTCGTCACCGAGCGATTCGCGTGCGGCGTCAGCGGCCTCCAGCGTGGACCGGAGCCCGACGCTGATTTGTGGCTGGGTGGAGGCACCCTGGACGCTCGGCTCGCGGGAAAGCGCGGCGGCGACGGAGGCCTTGAGGTGCGCGATATCGATGCCCGCCTTTTGCAGGATCGGCACTGCGATGCCGCCTTCCTGCTGGAGAAGTGCTAGCAGAACGTGCGCGCTTTTCACTTCCGAGTGGGCGGATTTCGAGGCGATGCTTTGTGCCGACTGCAGAGCTTCCTGGAGTTTCTGAGTGATTTTTTCGAGTCCCATAACAGAACTTTTACGCAAAAATTCCAGAGTGTCAAATGGTGATGCCCGCCTGTGATATCAGAGATGGCAGAAAGAGCACCACCTCCAGGCGAAGGTCGCAGGGGAATTCGATGGTGTGAGCAGCCTGACTGCGGCGCTCGAAGGGAATCTGGGGATCGCCCTGTTAGCGGCTGGCAGCCCGATCAACCGCGGCCAGCGTCAACGTCTGATCACGCGTCCGCTGGCACATGAACCGAGGAGGATCGAAGTAGCGGCGGGAATTTCCACCGACTTATCGATTGCGCCGCAGATTCTCGCGTTCGTCGAGGAACTCAAACGCGCCGCGGCAGAGTCGTGAGAACGGCGCTTATTTCTCGGCGGCAGCAGCAGCATCGTCGCCGTAGAAGCTCTTGATGTAGCCGTATTCCACGAGCGTGTCCTGCCACGGAGCGAGGGCGTTAGGGTCGGTGAAAATGCGCCCCGCGATGCCAAGCCATTCTTCGGCTTTCACGAGATCGTTCGCATCGTAGGCGAGGGCGGCCTTTGAATAGTAGTAATACGGCGAGTCATCGAGGAAATCGTATTTCTCCGCGAGGATGGCGACTTCGGCATTCTGGCCGAGTTTCTTTTTGCACAGCAGGATCTTGAATTCCACTAACCGGCCGAGGGCGGTATTCTCGGGTGGCAGCGCTTTACTGATCTTCTGAAACAGGTCGTGCGCCTTCTGCCATTGCTTGGTGCAGAAAAGCACTTCGGCGATGTTGAACTCGATACTCGGATTATCCTTGGCGAGCGCGGCGGCTTGCTGAAACTGAACGAGCGCCTTATCGAACGCGCGCATCTCGACAAAACAACTGCCGCGCATGTTGAGCACTTCCGGGCTGTCGGCGAAAATTTTCGAGGCCTTGTCCACTTCTTCGAGCGTTTCGAAAACACGCTTCTGTTGGAAAAGCCGGCTGGCCTCGCCGAGGTGCTTGATGAACTCCTTGCGGCTTTCCTCCGGGAGATTGAGGAAGGCCTTTTGGTTTGGCATCAGCTCTTTTTGGCTGGCTGCCGCAGCGGCTTCGACCTTGGCCGTTCCTTCCTGGGCCAGCAGTGGGGTCATCGAAACAAGCAGGGAGAGGAGGGTGATGGCTTTCATGGAATGAGTAATTGCGCAAAGGCTAGACGCCAAATTTGCAAACGGCAAGCCGTCGTTGATGTCGATTTGCGTGACGAAATCGCCCCCATCGCAAGGAATCTCGGTTTTTCCTTTTGCCCATGTCGGGAGCGGGTGTTTTCTGAGTGCGAGCATGAAAATCAGCCTCGCCCAAATCAACCCGGTCGTCGGAGACTTCCCCGGCAACGCGAAACGCATCCTCGCGGCCTACCGCGAGTGCCTGGACGCCGGCGCGGAGCT
This sequence comes from Verrucomicrobiales bacterium, assembly GCA_038204755.1. GTDB lineage: Bacteria > Verrucomicrobiota > Verrucomicrobiia > Verrucomicrobiales > Akkermansiaceae > Luteolibacter. The sequence goes on along the minus strand of JBBRCO010000002.1, from coordinate 66,921 downwards.
GGTGGTGACTCCGGAACTCTCCCTCGTCGGCTACCCGCCGCGCGACCTCGTTTTTAAATCGCAATTTGTGCCGAAATGCCTGCAAGCGCTGGACTACCTGGCCGGGGAAATCCGCGAAGTGCCGCTGCTCGTCGGTTACGTGGACCACCACCATCCCTCCCGCCCGGGGAAACCATTCCGCAACGCCGCTGCGTGGCTCGAACAGGGCGAAATCCGCCACCGGATTTGGAAAACGCTGCTGCCGACCTACGATGTTTTCGACGAGCGCCGCTACTTCGAGCCCGGTGAATCCAACGAGCCTATCCTTTGGAAAGGCAAGCGCTTCGGCGTGACGATCTGCGAGGACATCTGGACCGAGGACTACCTCCAGCGCCCGTTTTACGACCGCGATCCGGTGGACGAACTCTGCGCGAAGGGCATCGATATCCTGCTCAATCTCTCCGCCTCCCCGTTCCATCTCGGCAAGCCCCGCCTGCGCCGCGCGATGATCGGCGGCGTCGCCCGCAAGGCCAAGGTGCCGGTCGTCTATTGCAATGCGGTCGGTGCGAACGACCAACTCGTTTTCGACGGCCACTCACTCGTCACCGACGCCACCGGCCGCATCGCCGCACAGCTTCCGGGGTTTGAAATCGCTTGCCGCGTGCTCGATCCATTTCAAGCCGTGGAAAACGAAACGCCTTTCGAAGATTGCGATCCCGAGCAGCTCTATCAGGCCCTCGTCCTCGGCGTCCGCGACTACGTCACGAAATGCGGATTTTCCAGCGTCTGCCTCGGCCTCAGCGGCGGGATCGATTCCGCGCTCACCGCCGCCATCGCCGCCGATGCGCTCGGCCCGGAAAACGTCGTCGGACTCACCATGCCCAGCCCGTATTCGTCGCGGGGCAGCGTGGACGATTCCTTTGCTCTAGCGAAAAACCTAGGCATCCAGTGTACCGAGGTCCCGATCGTCACGCCCTTCGAAGCGATCAAGGCGACCATGGCCCCCATCTTCGCCGGAAAGCCCGAGGACGTCACCGAGGAAAACATGCAGGCCCGCATCCGCGGATTGCTTCTCATGTCACTTTCCAACAAGGACAATCACCTCCTCCTAACAACCGGTAACAAAAGTGAACTCGCCGTCGGATACTGCACCATCTACGGCGACATGTGCGGCGGCCTCGCGGTGATTTCGGACCTGCCGAAAATACGTGTTTACGAAGTCTCCCGCTGGCTCAACCGCGAGCGCGAGATCATCCCGTGGAACACCATCGACAAGCCACCCAGCGCCGAACTCCGGCCGGACCAAAAGGATCAGGACACCCTGCCGCCTTATGAAGTGCTTGATAAAATCCTCGAACTCTACGTCGAGTTCCAGCTTTCATCCGACGAAATCATCTCCCGCGGCTTCGATGAAACCACCGTCCGCTGGATCCAGCGCCGCGTCGATCTCAACGAATGGAAACGCCACCAGGCGGCTCCCGGCCTACGCGTGACGTCCAAGGCCTTTGGCATCGGGCGCCGGATGCCGATCGTCCAGAGGTTCATCGGCTGATTTCACCCACTTTCCCCTCCCCCTCAGATGACATTCACAGAAGCCAGCAAGATCCTCGGACTCGGCCCGAACGAAGATCCGCGCATCCACCTCGCTGAGTTCAAAGAAGCCCGCGAACGCATCGCCGAGCTCGTCCGCACCGCGCCTAACGACACACTCGGCGACCGCTATCAGAAAGGCCTCATCGAGTTCGATCAGGCGCTCGCCGCCGTCCAGGAACACCTCGAAGCCACCGGCCTCGCCGCTCCTCCGCTGCCGCCTGTGCCAGTCACCAGCCCACAGGACGCCACCACCCGTCAGAAGAAAATCCCCTCTCCCGCTGTTCCGAAAAAATCACCTGCCGTTGATTTCCAAACAGACGACGAACCCGCCCCACGCCGCAAGCGCACCCTATCAATTTTCGCCTGGCTCCTCATCGTTTTGTTAGCAGCATCCGGCGGCGGCTGGATCTATCTGGAAAACGAACGGTCGAAAACAGAACAACGCCAGACGCGCATCGCCTTCCTCGAGCGACAAGGCTCCATCTTCATCGAGAACCGCCGCTGGCCGGAAGCCACCCAGGCGTTTACCGAAATCGAAAGCCTATCTCCCGGCTCTGAAATCTCCCTGCTGGGCCGACGCAGCATCGAGGCCGGAATGACCGAGGAGCAAACCCAGTTCATCGGTTACTGGACCGGCCAAACTCTAGCAGAACTCGAAGTCGGCCGTCTCGACGAAGCCACCGCATCTGCCCGCCAGGTCCTCGACAAATACCCGAACCACGCGGAAGCCACCGCCCTCGTTAGCCGCATCAACGCTGCCCGCGCAAGCCAGTCCCGCACCGCCACGCTCACTGCCGCCCGCGCCCAGCTCGACCAACGGAAATGGAACGACGCCATTCAAACCGCCAAGTCCATCCTCGCCAACCTGCCCGACGATCCCGATGCAAAGTCCCTCGTCGCCGACGCCACCGCCGCGCGGGAAAAGGCCGCCGCTAACCAAACGAAAGCCGCCGATCTCCTGAAAATGGCCCTCGCCCGCGACCAAGGTCAGTTCGACCAGCAATCCCTCGACTGGCTTCGCGAAGCAAAATCCCTCGATCCCGATAACGCGCAGATCACCGCGCAATTGGAAAAACTTTCCAGCTACACCCGCACCCTGCGCGTCCCCGGCGATTTTGCCACGCCGGAAGAAGCACTCGCCCAAGCCCGCGACCGCGACCGCATCATCCTCGCCGCGCAGACTTGGAAAGGTCCGCTCGTCATCAACACCGCCGTCGATCTCCAGAGCGAGGATCCCACGAAAACCACCGTCGAGTGCTCACCGGAAGACGGCAGCGCCATCACCATCGGTCCCGGCGCGAAGGGTACACGCGTCACCGGCATCACCTTCCGCCACAAGTCCTTCGCCATCGGAACCGACCGCTTTGCCGTCGCCCTCGTCCGCGGCGGCGGCGCGGTTTTCACCGATTGCCGCTTCAACGACGCCAGCGGTCACGGCCTCGCGGTCATCGAAAAAGGCCAGGCCACCGCCGACCGCTGCCGCTTTGCGAACAACGGTTGGAACGGCGTCGCCGCCATCGGCGAGGGCTGCACGCTCGAAGTGAAGGACTCCGAATCGCTAGGCAATTTCGAGCACGGCATCGAGTCATGGGACGGAGCCGCCGTCATTCTAACCAACAATCGCTGCGAGGGAAACAGCCGCAACGGCATCCACGCCGACAACGGCCCCGCCTCCGCCACCATCACCGGGAATCAACTCATCGCGAACCGCGAGTTCGGCCTCGTGCTCGACAGCGCGGGCACCGGAAAAATTTCAGGAAACACCGCCCGCGCCAACCTGCTAGGCGGCCTCGTCATCCGCGCCGCCGCTGCGAACCTGCCCGTCACCGGCAATCAGGCGCTGCTCAACCATGGCCCCGGCCTCATCCTCGAAAAAGGCCTATCACCCGCAGCCTACACCGGTAACACCGCCTCCCAGAACGCCAGCCCGCAGGTTCTGTCCAACGCGAATCTCTCGCAGCATGAGGACATCACACCGGCGAAGGAGCCCGAAGACCCCAAGGAGGAAGCCCCTCGCGCCGTGATCATCGTCGAGCCCGTTCCGGAACCCTGAATTGGGTAGCACTGAAATTGGTGGTGAATCCGCATTATGAAACGGGACTTCTTCGCCCGTGGTTTGACCCCTTCGAGTGTCCTCCGGGCGTTCACCACGAATCACAAAATAAATGCCATCCTCCCCAGACGGGAGGATGGCATGAAAGAAACAAACAGACCTTGGTTTGGCATAAACCGGATGGCATCTGCCATGACGAAATTGATCGTGCCTGCCTTTTCAATCATCACGCTGCCTGCGGTTCCAAAGGCAAAACTATAGTTACCCAATTATACCCAAGCACCTCCACCCGTGCGCTGGTCAAGGCTCAGAACATCGCGTTGGATTGAGACAAGGTTATCCCAAATATGAGTGGGCTCATGGAATAGAGATTCAGGATTTTGTGGATTGTTTTCATAGGTTTGGTTCAACCCCTGTAATCGGTATTGATCTTTACCATTTCAGACCAGAATCAACTTCCCTATCTGATTTTGCGCATGAAAGCGGCAAATTCACGCAGGGCTTCCGCGTGGAAAGCCAGTGGAGTCACATCGTGGCGCTCCTTTACCGCCCAGCTCACCCATTTCATCGGCCTTATCGACGTATGCGACGGAATGGTGGCTGTGCCTTGTGGCAGAACAGGCTGGAACTCCTGAATCACCCCAGACTCTGGCGCAAAAACGCCGGGACTTTGCTGGAAGGTCCCGGCGTGAGATTGGAAACGATCGTTAGATCTCGTGAACCGGCAGATTCGTCACTTCCTCACGCACCTTCTCCGCCAGGGCGGTCGAGAGGTAGCGCTCGGTGGACGAGCAACCTATCGTGACGATGCGCTTACCTTTGTATTCAGGGCGCTTGGCGACTTGGATGGAGGCCCATACGTTCGCACCGGTGGAGATGCCGGCTGGCAGGCCTTCTTCCTGGGCGAGTGCCTGGGCAGTGGCGATGGCGTCCTCGTTGGAGACCTGGATGATTTCGTCAATAACGGAAACATTGAGGTTCTTCGGAATGAAGCCGGCACCGATGCCCTGAATCATGTGCGGGCCGGGAGCACCGCCGGAAATCACCGGGCTACCAACCGGCTCCACTGCGAAAACCTTCACGTCGCGGCGGGATTTCAAAACCTCACCCACACCGGTCAGCGTGCCGCCGGTGCCGACACCGGCAACGAATGCGTCCACCTCACCATCGGTATCGCGCCAGATTTCCTCGGCGGTCGTCTCGCGGTGGACTTGTGGATTGGCAGGATTGTCAAACTGACCGGGGCCGAACGCACCCGGGTTTTCCTCAATGAGTTTCTTCGCCATCGCGATGGCACCGTTCATGCCGCGAGCCCGCGGGGTGAGCACGATTTCCGCACCCAACAGACGGAGCAGCACGCGGCGCTCGATCGACATGCTCTCGGGCATGGTCAGGATGCAGCGGTAACCTTTGGAGCGGGCGATGAAGGCCAGCGCGATGCCGGTGTTACCGGAGGTGGGCTCGATGATGAGTCCGCCAGGCTTGAGCGAGCCGTCTTTTTCAGCGGCTTCGATCATCGCCTTGCCGATCCGATCCTTCACGCTGAAGAGCGGGTTGAAAAACTCGGCCTTCACACAGACCTCGGCTTCGAGACCTTTGGTGACGTGGTTGAGGCGGATCAGCGGAGTATTGCCAACGGTGGCAACCATGTTTGGAGCAATGTTCATGGGGAATTCGTTAGGTATGGGGATTGAAAATGAGACGTAAGACTTAAAAACATTAGACACAAGAAGGGAGCAAGAACGTGACGGCTGTTCATGGACATGGGAATTTTTTCTTAAGTCTTATGTCTTGCCTCAAATCTGGAAATCAGGGGAACCGGAGTCAAGATGCAAGCCGCACTCGAACTTCTCGCCGTTGAAACGAGTGGAATCGGTGGAGCCGTCTTCCGAGGGGCGCGTGCTATGCCAGTCGCCCATCGTGACGTAGCCCTTCTCCGCCAGCGGGTGGCGCGGCAGGCCGTTCTGATGGAAATAAAGATCAACCTGCGCGTCCGCCCAATCGAGAATCGGATAGGCCTTCACGGTTTTCTTCTGCTGCTCGACGAACGTCCGGTCCTCGCGGGTCTTGGATTGCGACCTGCGCAGGCCGCTGAGCCAGACGTCGGCACCAGTTTCACGCAGCGCGCGGTTCATCGGCTCAACCTTGGTGATCAGGCCGTAACGATCGGCGCCTTCCTTGCCCTGGTCCCAGAGGTTTCCATGAATCGCCTGAAGGCGCGCGGCGGAAACCGTGGGTTGATAGATCCGCAGGTCGAGATCGAACTTCGACGTCAGTTCCTCGGCATATTGATAGGTTTCAGGAAACAGGAACCCGGTATCGATGAAAACGACTGGAATTTTCGGCGCGTGTTCGTGGATCAGATGCAGCATGACCGCCGCCTGGATGCCGAAGCTGGTGGTGGCCACCAAGCGCTCGCCGAGCTGATCATATAGCAGACGGAGCCGGTCGCCCGCGCGCAAGGGTGCGAGGGCGGCAGTGAGCCCTTCGGGATCAATATCGTGAGAAATCACGGTGGGTATTTCGAATTTGAGTGCTTCCATGAGGGAGCGGGAGTCAGAGATTTGGTTAAACGGCGACGTGCGCCTCGGGTTTCAGATTCTTATGGAAGTCCGGGCCTTGAATGGTGGCGTTCACATACCCGGTCCGAATGCAGAAATCTCCGAAACGTTCGCCATCGATCCTGGCCTTGGCATAGTGGCGGAAGATGGGGGCGAGCAGCGGCTTGATTTCCTCTGCTGCGACGTCTTCCCGATAGAGTTTCGACAGCCGCTGGCCGGCGAATCCACCGCCGAGATAAACGTTGTAGCGATCCGGTCCGCGGCCGACGAAGCCGATCTCGGCGATGAACGGACGGGAACAACCGTTAGGGCAGCCGGTCATGCGGATGGTGATGGCGTCGTGGCGGAGGCCGTTTTCCTCCAGTGATTCCTCAAGTTCCGTGACCAGTTCAGGGAGATACCGTTCGGCTTCGGCGAGGGCGAGGCCGCAGGTCGGCAGGGCGACGCATGACATCGAGTTGAGACGCAGCGCGCTCTTCAAATGACTGTCCTGGATGCCGTGCTTTTCCAACAGCGCTTCGATTTCGAGCCGTTTGGCCTGCGAGACGTTGGCGATGATCAGGTTCTGGTTCGCGGTGAGGCGGAAGTCACCGTCGTGAATTTTAGCGATCTCGCGAAGACCGGTGCGCATCGGATAGGACGGCGTGTCGAGCACGCGACCGCCGGAGATGTAAAGCGTGAGGTGGGAGTTGCCATTCGCATCCTCGGTCCAGCCGTAACGGTCGCCATTGTCCTCGAATTTGAAATCGCGCACCGGGCCGAGGTCATAGCCGAGGTACTCGTTGATCTTGGCGAGTATCCAGACCGGACCGTGATCGTCCACGGTGTATTTAAAACGCGAGTGTTTTCTATCGGTGCGGTCGCCGAAGTCGCGCTGCACGAGCACGACTTTTTCCGCGACGTCCACGACCTGCTCCGGCGTGCAGAAGCCGATCACGTCGGCGATGCGCGGATAGGTCGCTTCATTGCCGTGGGTCGAACCCATGCCGCCGCCGACAGCGACGTTGTAGCCGACGAGTTTTCCGGCTTCAACGATGGCGATGAAGGAAAGGCAGTTCGCATAAATATCGACGTCGTTGGACGGCGGCACGGCGATGGTGATTTTGAATTTCCGCGGCAGATAGGTCTTGCCGTAGATCGGCTCGATTTCCTCTTCGCTCGACTCGATCTTCTCGCCGTCCAGCCAGATCTCATGATAGGCGCGGGTCTGCGGAGTGAGGTGTGCGGAAATTTCCTCCGCCGCTTTCAGTGCCTGCGCGTGGATACCGGATAGATACGGATTCGGATTGCACATCACGTTCCGGTTCACATCCCCGCAGGCGGCGATGGTGTCCATGGCGGTCTGGTTGATCTCCTTGATCGTGCGCTTCAGGTTCGTCTTGATAATGCCGTGGAACTGAAACGCCTGGCGCGTGGTGAGCTTGATGGTGCCGTTTGCAAACTGGGTCGCGAGTCGGTCTGTTTCCAACCACTGCTGCGGTGTGGCCACACCGCCGGGCACGCGGATGCGGATCATGAAAGAATATGCCTTCTCCAGCTTGTGCTTGCGGCGGCCGGCCCGGATGTCGCGATCGTCCTGCTGATAGGTTCCGTGGAACTTGAGGAGCTGCTGGTCGTCCTCACACATCGAGCCGGTGGAAAGATCGGCAAGTCCTTCCTCAATGGTGCCGCGCAGGTAGTTGCTGCGGATCTTGATATATTCGTTGGCGGCGAGTTTCTTTTCTTCGGACATGGGAAATGGAATTTGAAATTTGAAATCTCAGATTTGAGATCAATAGACGTCGCGTTGATAACGTTTGGCCTTCTTGAGATCCTCGACATAAGCTTCGGCGGCTTCGCGGGAAATGCCCGCCTGAATTTCCACCACGGTCAAAAGCGCCTGATGGACATCGCAGGCCATCCGGTTGGCATCGCCGCAGACGTAGAAATGGGCGCCTTCCTCAAGCCATTGATAGAGTTCATCCGCCTGCTCGATCATGCGGTCCTGGACATACACCTTCTCCGGCTGGTCGCGGGAGAATGCGACGTCGAGGCGGGTGAGCGCCCCATCCTTGAGGAAATCCTGCCACTCAAGCTGATAGAGGAAGTCATAGGTGTAGTGCTGGTCGCCGAAGATCAGCCAGTTCTTGCCACCACTGCCGGTGGCCGCGCGGTGCTCGACAAAGGCGCGGAACGGGGCAATACCAGTGCCCGGCCCGACCATGATGATCGGCGTGGCGGGATCGGCGGGAAGGCGGAAATTCTTGTTCGGCTGGACGAAGACCTGCACGGGATCGCCCGATTTCACGAGGTCTGCGAGATAGGTTGAACAAACGCCCTTGCGCTGGCGGCCGTGGGTTTCGTAGCGGAGGGCGGCGACGGTGAGATGCACCTCGTTATCATGGGCCAGCGGACTGGAAGCGATCGAATAGAGCCGCGGCGGAAGCTTGCGGAAGATTCCGGTGAGAGCCTTGGCTGATAGGCCGTTAGGCGCAAAATCGACAATTGCATCAATGATCTCGCGGCCGGCTGTGTATTCCTTGAGGCGTTCTTTCGCATCCTCGGAGAGCAAGCCGCGCAGGACTGTGGAATTGAGTGCTTCCGCGAGTTTCGTGAGAACCGCGCGGGAAATGGCGGTGATGTCGTAGTCCTCGCGCAGGGCGTCGGCAAGCAGCTTGCGGCCCACGTTTTTCACTTCGATTTCCTCGTTACCGGTGAGCTTGGCGGCTTGGATGATGGCTTTCACGACATCCGGCGCGTTCACCGGAAGCACCGCCAGGGCGTCGCCGGGCTCATAGGAAAGGCCGGAACCTGCGAGGGAAAATTCCAGGTGCAGTGTTTCCTTGGCCGAGCCTTCGCCGTTGAGAACAATGGTATCGATCATTTCCGCAGGAAACGGATTCGTTTTCCCATATTCGACGGCAAACGTGGCGGCCACCGGAGCTGCGGATATGGCAGGAGCGGCGCCAGCAGGAGCGAGGGCCTTCAGGCTGTTGTCGAGCCATGAAACGTAGTTTTCCTCGTAGTCCACGTCGCAATCCTGACGGGCGAAAACGCGGGCGGCACCGAGCGCTTCCAGCCGGGCATCGATGTCCTTGCCAGTCTGACAAAACTTTTCGTAGGATGTGTCGCCCAGGGCCAGAACAGAATAACGGACGCCGGAAAGCGCCAGCCCGGCACTCATGAAATCCTTGTAAAAGGTGATGGCGGTTTCCGGTGGTTCGCCATCGCCCCAAGTCGAAATGATCACGAGCAGGTTCGAGGCCTTCGCCAGATCGGCGGGCGAAATATCGGACATGTTTTTCATGACCGCTTGGAAACCGCGCTTCTTGGCTTCTTTTACCGTGCGATCCGCTAAGGATTCGGAGTTTCCGGATTCGGTTCCGTAGAGCACGAACAATTTCCCTGCGGAAACCGGAGCAGAAGCAGCCACAGGGGCTGGAGCCGCGACCGCTGCAAGAAATCCACTGAGCCAACCGCGTTGTACGGGATCGAGGCCAGCAAGGAGAGAATCCAACGCGCGGCGTTGGTCAGACGTGAATGGGGCGTGCTCGGGAAGCATAATCCTTAGTTAATTACCTTGTTTTATGAGGTTTCGCCGAGAAAGTGAGTGCAAACCACCGGAAACGCAACTTTTTTTTGGTTGTTGCCGCGTATTCTTTGCAACTGTTTGGGTAAAATTGCGCTGATGATTCGCTCGACCCACAGCAGACGCCGAGTATTGATACATCATGACGAAAACCAGTTACCGGTGGCTCGTGCTGCTGATGGTCGTGCAACCCATATCCGCGAGGGTGACCCTTGCCCCGCTGTTTCAGGACCACGCGGTGCTTCAAAGGGATAAGCCGGTGCCGGTCTGGGGGCACGCGGAAGCGGGAAAACGGGTCACCGTCACCTTCGCAGGACAGAAGAAATCCACGATCACCGATCCCGCCGGACGCTGGCAGGTGACTCTCGATGCCTTGCACACCAGCGTGCAAGGACGGATCCTGACCGCCTCCGAGGTGGACGCGCCGCCCGTGGAAGTGAAGGATTTGCTGGTCGGCGAGGTCTGGATCGGCAGCGGACAGTCGAACATGCAGTTTGCCGTGAACCAAACGTGCGAAGGGGACCAGGAAATGGCCGCAGCCGCTGTCCCCCTGCTCCGATTGTTCGACGTACCGCGCGTTCTCGACAACGTTCGGCAGGAAACCGTGGACTCAAAATGGCTGCCCGCCACTCTGGAGACGGCGAAGGGGTTTTCCGCAGTCGCTTACTTTTTCGGGAAAAAGCTGACGGAGGAGCTCAAGGTGCCTGTGGGCATGATTCACAGCTCGTGGGGCGGATCGCGGATCGAGCCGTGGTGGGCCGAGGAGGGGCTGGAAGGCATCGAAGATTTCGCTCGGTTGCGGGCGACGCGACTTTCCAAAAGCCCCGGATTTCCCGAATACGACCGGTCTTACCGCAGGTATGTCACCGCCGTCGGCGAATGGTCGAAACTGGCGGACAAGGCACTCGACGCTGGAAAGCCGGCCCCCGAAATGCCTACCGAGCCGCAGAAGCTCAAGCTCGGCCACACCGAGGAAGCCGGGACCTATCAGGCAATGATCCACCCGCTGGTTCCCTTCGCCTTGCAGGGCTTCATCTGGTATCAGGGCGAGTCCAACAACGGCGAGGGCATGCTCTACACCACGAAAATGCAGGCACTCATCGCCGGTTGGCGCAAACAGTTCCGTGCCGCCGACGCGCCCTTCCTGTTCGTGCAACTGGCTCCCTATCATTACGGGGATAACCGCAATTCCGATCTACCCGGCATCTGGAGGGCCCAGCAGGAAGCCCTCAAAATCCCGCATACCGGCATGGCGGTGATTAATGACATCGGCAACGTGAAGGACATCCATCCGGACCAAAAATCGGAAGTCGCCCGCAGGCTTGCGCTGTGGGCACTCGCCGATACCTACGGGAAAGAGGACATCGTGAAATCCGGCCCCTTGTTTTCCGCCTACAGGGTGACCCGCTCCGGCATTGAGATCCACTTTGACCACACCGGCGGGGGCCTGGTCACGCGAGATGGCAAGTCCCCCACCCTGTTTGAAATTGCCGGCATTGATGGCGAGTGGCAGCCGGCCAATGCGGAAATTTCGTCAGATGCCAAAACCCTCATGCTCTCCGCTCAAGCGGTGTCCCATCCCGACCGCGCGCGTTTTGCTTGGTCCCAGATCGCCGAGCCGAACCTGACCAACAAGGAGCGTCTGCCCGCCGCCGCCTTCAACACCCATTGGCCGTCCGATCCCACGCTCGGCCGCAAGGTGTCCGGCGGGAAACCGATTCTATCAAGCCACCCCAACAGTCACGGCTGGGACGGCGGCCTGACCGACGGCGTCTGGGGCAGTAGCTCGCCCGGCTGCTACGCCACCGACGAAAGCGAGACGTTTCCGAAATTCGTCACCGTGGACCTCGGGAAGGCGCAGACCATCCATCTCATCAACTACGGTACACCTGACATCGGTGCCACCAAAACAGTCGCCATCTCCATCAGCGAGGATGGAAAGACGTTCTCCGAAGTGGGCCGCGACGAGTTTCCTGCGAAAACCGCGTTCGGTGCGACGGACAGGTTCGAGCCGACAAAGGCCCGCTTCGTCAGGGCCACCTTCATCGACCAGCATCCGGCCCAGGACGTATATGGCACCAATTTCGCCTTCTTGTCGGAGCTGGAAGTTTACGCTCCCTGACTCAGCCCTCCTGCCAGATCCAGTTCATCACCACTTCGATATCAGGGTGGATGCTATGGTGCACCGGGCAACCGCGGGCGGCGCTTTCTAGCAACTTGCGGTCCGGGTGGGTCGCGGAGAGCGGCATGATGAGATCGAGTTCCAGGCGTTTCACACGGCGGGGCTGGTCGTCCGACATGAATTTTCGGACGGTCACGACCATCCCTTCGACGGCGATTTCCTTCCTCTTCGCAACAATGCCGATGACCGTCGCCATGCAGGAACCCAGCGCAGTGGCGAGCAGATCGGTCGGCGAAAACGCTTGGCCGCGGCCGTTGTTATCCACCGGTGCATCGGTGACGAGCACGTTTCCGGAGGGCGTGTGGACGGCGCTGCAATGCAGGTCGCCTTCGTAGGACAGTTTGATTTCAACCATGATCTTAGTGTTTTGAAGCGAGCCGTGGGGCGGCGCCTCACTCGGCTTTCAGCGGCACCTTTGCAAGCACGATGCGGAATCCGTAGATCCAGTCCTGAAACGTCGGTGGCACGGCGTTGCGGGATCCGGTGAAGAGATTTTCGAGCTGATAGGTATTCCAGCCGCCGCCGCGGAGCACGCCGAGGGCGTTGGTTCCCAGTTTGGAATACTCGTCGCCCACCCATTCCTGAACGTTGCCGCTGAGGTCGTAGAGGCCGTAGGCGTTCGGCGGAAACGAGCCTACCGGAGCTGCGTAGGCGAAACCATCATCGTAGTTGGAAATCGTCTGTTCACTGGAAATGCCGGCAATCCGCGAGGTGGTCACGTCCGCGAAATTTCCGACAGCACCTTCCTTCGGCCAATTGGCACCCCACGGATAGACGCGCTGCTTGCGGGCATCCCGCCAGCCGGGACTGATCCCCTCCTCTTCCTGGAGCCCGGCCATCATGCTCCATTCCAGATCGGTAGGCAGCCGATAGATGTGGGTCTTGTCCGCGATCCGCTCCTCCTTGATCTCGCGCGTGGTCAGCCATTTGCAGAACTCCTGGGCATCCTCACGGGTGACGTGGACGACAGGGTGATCCGGGCTCTGCGGATAATCGGGACGCGGCGCGGACTTGCGACCGGTTCCCTTCACGAAGAGATCGTAGTCGCACACCCGGGTCTCCCAGATGGAGGCCATCAGGTCTGGCCCGACGGGAGCAAAACGCATCTGAATGCCGTTTTCCCAAGGTTTTCCGAAAACCACTCCCTCGCTTTTTTTCAGCGTTACGTTCTCCGCAAACGTATCGCCCTCCTTCACCATGATCTGCTTGGACAGCGGCTTGTAGCCTTCGAGCACAAACAACAGGTCCACTTTTCCCGGTTTCACCTTGGGTATCAGCAGCGCGCCGTTGGTGTTTCCGACGGAAGTGTTGTTCAGATAGACGTCGGCACCCGGCGGATTGCTGGTGAGATTGATCGCGCCGTAGTTGATCTGGCGGACCATGACGCGGAACGGCTTCAGGTCGTTCTTGCGGGCGCGCTCGCTGAGACCGGGACTATCGAACGATGTCTCGCGCATGGCGAAGACCTCGTGGTCGTCTGTCAGATAGCCAGCGCGGTTTCCTCCGTTGCGGAACCACCCGCAGAAGGCGTTCGCTTCATCATTGGAAACCAGGGCGATTTCGGATTCCGTCCCGTTGCGGGAGAACTTCACCGACTCCAGCGATTCGGACTGCCTCTTGGTGGCTTTCAGATACTGCGCCCAGACCCACTTGGGCATGTAGCCGGAGCTCACGTGCTCGTCTCCCACCGGCTGATAGGTATTGCCGAAATGATCGTTCCACGGCTCTCCCACAAATGGCGGGGTGAAGTTCTCCAGCGTGCCGGATATCACCAGCGGCTCGCTGACGGATGAGGCCGGCACCTTGCCTTCCAGGCGCAGCTCGCGGAAGCCCTTCTTGCGGATGGTGAAATGAAATCCATCCCCTACCTTGGCCGTTAGGATCGGCGTGTTCGTGTAGCCTACGTGGTTGTCATCTGCGTCCGTGACTTCAGCTCCTTCCGGTGCGCTGACCACCCGCAGCATCCCCGTCGGCGTCGGCAGCGGCTGCTGCAAAGGCGGCGTCTGCCACATGGTCACCCACTCGCTGTCCCTGAGCATCGCCCAGCCCGTCCAGCCGATGAAGCCTGCTAGAATAAGTGTGGTCACCCACACGGCCAGTCCGGTCTGACGCCGGCGTTTTCCGCGCTGCAAGCGCCGCAGCGCGTCTGCTAGATCAGCGGCGGTGGAGATTTTCCGTTTGGATATCCGCGGTTCACAAATGTCGCAGATGATTTTGTTCAGCTCCAGCCAGCGCTTTTTATCGACGCCCGTCGGCATCTCCTCCGGCAGTTCGGGAAACGACAACCGGTCCTTCCCCGTGGCGATTTCATAGAGCACCTTCCCCAGACTATAAACATCCGCCTGTGCCGAGCCCGGCCCTTCGGGTGGCACAAACCCCTCGGTGCCGACGAAGGTCCGCTGGCCGCGCGTTGCCACCAGACCGATGTCCGCCAGTTTCGCCCGGCCATTGACGAAAATCACGTTAGATGGTTTCACGTCGCGGTGCGCGAGTCCCCGCTCGTGGAGGTGATCGAGTGCTTCCGACAATCGGAGCCCCACATCGATGCACTCGTTGGTGTCCCATTGCACCCCGGTCGCCTGATGATTGTCCGCCCTGAGTGTGCGCGGTTGGTATTCGATAGGATTGATGTCCTGGCCCGACGTCATATCGTCTCCCAGTTCCATCACATAGTAGTAAAACGAAACTCCGTCCGGACTGCGACCGACGTGCAGGATATTCACCAACGCCGGGTGGTCCCGCGACATTGGCTCGAATTTCAAAATCCCCTCGAACTCCCGTTCGAATCCGCGCTCGTCCTCGAAATCCTCACGCCAGACGACTTTCACCGCCCGCAAGGCACCCGTCACTCCGCGGGCCAACCACACTTCCCCATACGCCCCGCCGCCGATTTTTCGCAGAACCTCGTGGTCGGGGACTACTGGATTCGGGCGGATCTTAATCGGCATCGTCTTCGTCTTCGAGCTTGGCGAGTTCCCGTTTCAACACCGCACCCACGCGGTGTTTCGCCAAATAAACCTGTGCCATGCTGACGTTCAACTGGTCTTGCACGCGCTTGGCGTCCCATTGTTTGATCACATAACAATCGAAAATCTGATATTGCTTCGGAGAAACCTGGGCCTTCACCCGGGAGAGAGCGGCATCGGCCACGTTTTTTTTCCATTCCACATTCCAGAGTCGGGAAAGGACATCACCGTTCGGGTCCTCCACACGGTCGATCACCGCCGTTTTCCGGTCATTTTCCCACTCGCCCGCCAACATCGCCGTGTCCTTCTTCCGCTTGCGGAACTGGTCGTTGATGCGCCAGCGGGTCATGTTCATCAGCCAGGTTTTGAAGGAACCTTGTTCGGGATCGTAAAGCTTCTTTTTGCTCTGCTTGGCGATGGAGAGGATCGTTTCCTGCACGCAATCGAACGCCTCGTCCTGGCGCAAACCGGCTTTCACGGCCACCGAGTAGATCAACCGCCAGTAGGTTTGATAGAACTCATCCCATGTCCGCTGGTCCTCCCAATTGTCCAGCCGGGCGATCAGGCTCTTGCGGGTTTTGGCATAGGCTTGGCCAAGAATCGCCTCGCGTCCCTCGTTTTTTTCTTCCTCGTCCTCAGACATTAAGGACTGTTTACCTCATTCCCCGCCCGCTGTCTTTCACCGAATCATTTTTTTCACAACCGCCTGATTATCAGTTTTAAAAAGTTTCGTAAAGACCTTCAAACCATCGCCAAAACCGAAGGATCATGGATGTTATTTACATTTCCCACCGGGTTGTTCTATCGTCCCGTTCTCACCTCACTCAACCGTGTCCGCGATCTCACCCATCGCCGACTCCCCCCACGGAACGAGCATGTCAACCACCCAATCCCCACTCAATCCCTCTCAGGCTGTCGAAAGGATCCGCGAAATCATCGTCGGACGCCATCTCGAACGTCTTGAGCAACGTGTCTTACGCCTCGAAACCGGCGGAGGCGCACCTTTCGCCGCGTCCCCTCACCTGGAGGACCGGCTTTTCGCCAGCGAAGCCCGCCTGGAAGCACTTCAGGAAAACGTCACCCGCCTCGTCGATTCCACCCGTGAAGTCACCGAACAGCGGCTTTTCCAATGCCGCGAAGAAACCCAGCGCCTAGCCGCCCAGATCCAGCAGGTCGCGGCGATGAAATCCAGCGAGTCCACCCAACCGGCGGTCAATCAACTCGAACGCAAGATCGGCACTTGGCTCGCCGACTGGCAGACCTCCTTCCACGGCCAGCTTAACAACCGCGACCACCGCATCGCCAACCAGTTACGCGACGAAGTGGCCACCCTCTGGGAAAGCACCGAATCCCAGATCACGCGCCTCCAAAGCCGCATGATGGACCGCGATGCGATTGAAGAACGCTTCAGCCGCATCGCCACCGCCGCCCGCGCCCTCGCCGAGTGCGCCTCCCCTTCCACCACCGGCCCCGGCTTCGCCACCCACTGATGACCGCCGTTCTCTCCCCCCTCCCCAGCCCGAATCCGGGAATTCCAACCCACGGCAATCCGCCGAAAACGTGGAATACCCTGCCCTTTCCATCGCCTCAGGAAACGCAAACAACCCACCCGGCTCTGGCCTCCCTCCCGGCATGGCCCAGCGGGCCGGCGCCAGCGGCCCCGGCGTTTCCCACCTCCTGGCCATCGCCGCTCGCGGTGCTGCCCTCGGCCACCGCCAGCCCCGCCCCAGTCAGCCCGCTGCCGGTGAATCGAACCGCTCAAAATACGCCGGTCACACCGTTTATCGCGGGGAAAACGGTAGTTTCAAATGAACCGGATTTTACTGACGACGATCTTCGCCAGGCGTTCGGCCCCATCGTCGAGGACGCCGTCCGCAAGGCGGTTTACGCCAAGGAAAACGGCATCGATACCTATCTGGAGCCCATGCTGCGGGCCACCATCCGCCGCGCCCTCGCCGAGTATTCTCCGGCCTCGCGTCCATTCCATGCGCCCGGCGCGTTTGACCGCTTCGTCTGGCACCTGCAGGCGCTTTTCACCAGCCGCACTTACGAAGACATCCTCTTTGAGAAAACCCATCGCTTTCAAGTGGAGGAAGTTTTCCTCGTCGATGCCGCCAGCCTCGCGCTCGTGTCCTTCGCCAGTTGCGATCCCGCACGCCATTCCTCCGCGAAACGCATCGGCAGCACGGTGCAACGCATCGCCCTCCAGCTCCGCGACGAGGATGGGAAAATCCGAACCGCCTTCGATCTGCCGGACCAGCGCAACGTCATTTCCCACCAAGGTAAATTCGTCACCCTCGTCGCCGTCGTCCGCGGCCGCCCGAACGAACTCGTCATCGCCGATCTGGAATTCTCGCTGCGCCGCATTGAGGACCGATTCCGCGAGCAATTTCAAAAGGAAGGCTCCGCCCTTCTCCACCCGCTCCAGCCCTTCCTCGAAGACTGCCTTCTCATCCAGGCCCCCGCCAGCGCGGCCTAACGAGCATTCACAGGGAACAAAGCGGCGATTTCATCAAACCACGCGTCGTCCGGCATCGCATACGGCCGGAAGGTCTCCAGGGTGGCGAAGTGCTCGTTGTGGAACAGCGCGCGGTGCAGACCAAGTGAGGTCGCGGCGGGAGAATCAATGAGGTTCGAGGAATCGTTGGCGCTCATCTGGAAGAGCACGCGCATTTCAAATTCCGCCATCAGCTTGCGCGGGATCCAGCGACTGACGTTGTTCCATGTATCGGTCGCCGCAATGACGTGCATGCCCACCGGGCCGCCTTCGTCCAGCAGGTTCGCGAATGCTTGTGACGGACTGGCTCCGGCCGAAGCATCGTCGTCCATCGAGAAACGGAACTCGTCATCGGGTCGCAGACTCTTGAAACGCTGGAGGTCGTGCACAATCAGGAAAACCTCCGCTGCATCCTTGCCCAGCTTCGGCCCGCGCGCTGTCAGCTCCGCAGAAATCTCCGCCATCAGCGGCGCGACCACGTCCGGCCCGCCGACGCGGATGCGGTGCGGCAGGATGATGGCGAGCCGTTGGAAAACCCCACCTTCGCCGGCATCGTTCGCGTGAGGATCGAGCACGACAAACTCCACCTCCCCCGGCGGGTATTGCGCGGCCAGCGAGACCAGGCTGACGGCGAGCAGCGTCCTGGTCCGTTCCGCCGACTGGCCGATCGCTAACAAGTGACTGCCGCTCTGGCGTTGGAACAGTGCTTCCGTCGGGCCTTTGATCGAATTCGGCGCTCCCAGCCATGCGCGGGCCTTGGCCGGACGCGTGGTGGGGTGGCTGCGCAGCAGCGCATGGAGTTCCGCATGATCGCGGATGTCAGCCGGGGCGTTTCCTTCGAATATGATCGGTGTCTGCGGGATTCTTCCGCCCCTCTTCGCCAGCGCGTTGACCTGGTCCAGCACGGCACCGCGCTCGTCCTCCGGCAGCCAGACGATTTGAAACGGGCTGTTAGCGGCGAAAGCTCCGGCCTGGTCGTTGTAAATCCCCTCGCCCGGCCGGGTCAGCAAGCGCGGCGCGGGATTATCGTCGTCCATGATCAGATGCGCGTCGGCCTCGTTGCATTGCAGCGCGATGCGGATGACCATTTGTCCCAAAGTCGCACGGGCCAGAGTATAAGCTCCGCCAAGAGTCTGCGAACCGAGAATGACATGAATCCCGAACGCCCGGCCCTGCCTAACGATCCTGTCCAACAGCAGCGACGCCTCCTGCGCGACGGCATCGTCCTCCGTGAAAAATTCCTGAAACTCATCGATTATTAACAAACTGCGCGGCAGCGGTTCGTGACCCGGCGTGCGCTTGTATCCCGCCAGATCCTGCGAGCCCGCCTTGCGGAAAAGTTCGCCGCGCCGCTTCAGCTCGGCGTCCACCCGCTGGAGCACGCTGAG
This sequence comes from Verrucomicrobiales bacterium, assembly GCA_038204755.1. Classification (GTDB taxonomy): domain Bacteria; phylum Verrucomicrobiota; class Verrucomicrobiia; order Verrucomicrobiales; family Akkermansiaceae; genus Luteolibacter. The sequence goes on along the minus strand of JBBRCO010000002.1, from coordinate 48,134 downwards.
CGCGAATTCCCTATCACTTTCGATGGCGATCACCCGCGCGTGCGGCAGATGTTTGGTGGCGTAACATTTGAATTCCACGCCCTTCTTGAAATCCACCAGATAGAACTCCACCTGCTCCGGGCTGCAATACAGCGCGAGATTCGTAATGATGACGTGAAACAACGTGGATTTCCCCGATCCCGTCTTGCCGGCGACGAGAACGTGCTGGCGCGTGCCTTTTCCGATGGCGAGCATCTGGAGTTTTTTCGCTCCAGTTCGCCCGATCGGCACCCTCAGTTCCTCGCTCGTCTCGGATTTCCAGTAATCCTCCGCCGGCGGGGCGATGTGGGAGAAAGGAACCTGCACGCGGTTCGAGTCGATGCTGGAGCGGCCGATCCGATGGATCAAAGTCGTGGAATCCTCATCCGAGGGCGCCGCCTCGATCATCACCACATCCGCCCCGGCGGCTGCTCCTGCCAGATGAAAAACGCCCTCCTTCAATAGCAGCCGGATGCAGGCGCGCTGGAGTTCATCGTTGAGCGCCACATCCGGAAGCGGTTGGCGCGTGTCACGGTGGATAAGCAGATAGACGCCACAACGCGCACCGCTGGAGGCGATGGATAGAAGCCGCTTCATCGACGTGTCGCTGAAGCCCGCGGGAAATCCGGCGATGACGAGAAAACGATATTTTTCAGCAATGGTGCCAGCCTGTTTATTGTATTCCTCGATGGTCGCATACTCATTGCGGAGGTACATCTGGATGACCTTTTCGATGTGCTCGTTGAGTTCCACCAGCCGTTCCTCGATCTGCGTGGACTGCGTCCAGATGCGGTGGTTGATCAGGCTTTCTTCGTAATCCGCGAGGTGCATCAGTCCGGCGAAATCCTTGCCGAGACCGACGGGATCGATGAAAACAAACGACGCCCGCCCCGGGGGATGCGAGGCTAACAAGCGAAGCGGGATCGCGTTCAACGCCAATGCCGCACCCTCGCCGCTTTCGATCATCAGGGACGCCTGGTCCGGAAATCCGAGCGAAAACGGCACACGGAACCCGCCGGAATCCGCCAACGCGAAACGCGGATCGTGCGGCAGTCCGCCCGCCAGTTTCGCGGCATCCACGATGATCGAGCCGATGCGCACCGCACCCGGCGATTCCTCGGGTGGCGTCCATTTCTCACAGAAATCCGCAGTCCACTGGGGAAAGCGGGATCGCGACGCGGAGTCCAGCGAGTGAAGTTTCTCCAACAGCGGCAGCACCCCGCCCTGCCACGGTGCTGAGAGATCGTCGATGGCGGCATCCCTCTGGCTTTCAATTTCGGAGTTCGCATTTACCCGGGCGAGGTGGGTTTCTTCCGCAAGTGCCGCCGCTTCCTGTTGGGCGAGTGCGAGCGCTCCATCATACGCTGCTGCAATTTTCGCGAGCTTGCGCTGGTGGAGTATTCCCAAACGCGCGGGAATCCGGGCGAGCTGCCGGTCGAGCTTGCGCTGGCCCTCGCTGAGCCGCGTTTTCCAGTCCGCATCGGACTCGCGGAATGTCTCGCTGAGACCGCGCCCTTCCTGAGCCTGCTCGCTCTGGATTTCCGCCTCCAACGCAGCGAGACGTGCCGCGGATTTTTTCCCGGCCTCGGTTTCCAACAGCCGCGCGGTGGCGAGCAAGGTGGCGGCGCGGCGGATGGTGGGCTGAGAGAGAAGCAGCGCGGTGCTCCAAATTCCTATTAGAAGACCCTCCGCAATCAGGAAGGAAGGCATCGCCGCAGCCAGTCCTCCGCCGCCGGGGCGCAGCGCATACCAGAGGTGAATGCCGCCGATCACCGCAGCAAGGGCGGTGAGAGGCACGAAGCGGAAGAACCGGGCGAGAGGCAGAGCTTGGGCTGAAGCATACGCGGCCCGCGCTTCGTCGTGGGTTTTTAAAAGTTCCTCGCGCGTCGCTTCCGGGGTGGCGGGCGCATCGACGGCCGGAACCTTGAATCGCGTGCCCTCGAACTTGTCCGCCACCAACGGCCGGAACGAGCGGAAGACGGACAGCACGGATCTGCGCAATTCGCGCCGCACGCCGCGGTCGCCTTCGAGGATCGTTAGAAATTCCTGATGGGCGGTTTTCGCCACATCGAGTTCCCGCTGGCGCACCTGGCGGTTGCGCATGATGGAGCCCTGCACCTGGCCGATGCGGCGGTCCTTCGTTTCCTGCTGGCTTTGGGCGAGCGAGGTGCGGCTGGAGTGGTAGGCTTCGTGGACCCGCGCCTGCCGGGCTTCGGTTTCCGCTTCGGCGCGTGCGACCGAGTCCTTCTGGATAACGGCGATTTCCTGCAGTCGGCGGTTGAGTTTCCCGGCGTCGGTCTCCTCGCGCCGCGTCATTTCATGGCGCACGGCGACGAGTGCCTGCGCCTGTTTTTTGAAAAGCGCCGCCTCGTCCGCCGTCACCGAGGCGATGGCGGATTTCAAATGGCCGAGCTCTCCGAGCACGGTGCGGAGGTCGGTGGATTCAGTCGCAGTCTGCATGGATTTTCTCTAGCAAGTGGCCGAGCTCTTCGATGACGCGCAGGGCGGAGTTCACGCCCCCCATCAGCTCTGATAGATACATTTCCTCAAACTCCTCGGCCTTGCGGTCGCGCCAGGAATAGCGGGTCTCGCCCCAGCGGGCCTGGAGGTTGCGGGTGGCCAGGGTGAGCAGGCCCTTGCTGCTGGACATGCTCACGGAGCACCTCCGGGTTCGGTGGTTTCAACCGGCGGCGGTGAGGCGGCTGGCGCTTTTTCGGCGTAGGCCTGGAGCGCCTTGATGTGCTCGCCGAGGGTGAAAACGCCCTTCGGGAGTTGTTGGCCGACGAGGGCGAACATTGGATCTAGCTGGCGCAACAGTGGCGTGGCGCGGTTTTCAAATGTCTGCCGCCACTTTTTGACGACTCGCATTTTCTCCTCGGCCTCCGCGAGTTTCCGCTGCGCCTTGAGCACGGCCATTTTCTGAAAGGCGTTGCTTGCCCGTGGATTCGTCAAGTTCGCGCTGTAAAGTTCCTGCTCCGCCTGATGGAGATTTTTGGTCCAGAGTTTCACCTGATTTCCCCAATACTGGACGCGGTCGCTATCGAGCCACGTCTGGGTGCGGCGGACATCGCCCTCCATGTCCTCCAGCGCGACGCGGGCCTTGGCGATGTATTGGACGAGGTCCGCGCGGAATGCTTCGAGCGCATCAATGGAGGAGATTTTGACTTGGTCTGACATGGCCGGGATCAGCGTTGGTCGAGGTATTGCTGGATGCGCTCGGCCTTGCGCAGGAGGTAGGGCGTGTGGCGCTCGGATAGTTCGAGGAAGGATTTGAGGGTCTTCATCAATTGCACAAACTCCGCCGAGAACTTTTCCTGTTCCTGGTCCTGCCAGGAATCGCCCAGCGCGGTGAACCGGGCCATGAGCGAGCCGGATCGCTCGCGCAGGTCGCCGTTGAAACGCTTCAGTTCCGCCGCGAAACGGCGGACTTCTTCGGGATCGATGATGGCTTGTGACATGATGGTTTCAGCGGATTTTCACCGCGCTTCCTTTCAGTGAAATCAAACTCACTTTTCCGCGCGGTGCCAGATTCAATTTTCGCATCTCATTGGCAGGCGGGCGAGACGCCAGCGCTCCTTGAGGGCGGCAGCATGGAGGCGCCAGGCAGGATCTTGAACTGGCGACTTGAATCCAAGTAATCGTCGGTCTCCTCACCCGGAACCATACCGGCGATCAGGGCCCGCCACCGCCGAATGTTGGATTTTCGCGAATAATCGCCCCTTGACCCAAGCCGCTCAGCCCTCTACCAACCCCGCTCGTATGGGATTTGACACACTTGGGCTCTCCGCAGCCGTTCTGGAAGCCGTTGAGGAATCCGGTTATACCACGCCTACACCGATTCAGGCTCAGGCAATTCCGATCATCCTCGAGGGCAAGGACGTCATCGGCGCGTCCCAGACCGGCACCGGGAAAACCGCAGCCTTCGCGCTGCCCACGCTTTCGAAAATCGAGAAGCTCGGCAAACCGCAGATCCTTGTGCTCGAACCCACCCGCGAGCTTGCCCACCAAGTCGCCGAGCAGTTCGAAAAATACGGCAATCACACCGGCATGAAAGTCGCGCTGCTCTACGGCGGCGTCGGCCTCGGCACGCAGTCCGAGCAACTCGCCGCCGGTGCCGATATCGTCGTCGCCACGCCCGGCCGCCTCGTCGATCACTTCTACCGCACTTCCATGCGTTTCGGCGAAATCAAGGTGCTCATCCTCGACGAAGTGGATCGCATGCTCGACATGGGTTTCCTCCCGCAAGTCCGCAAAATCGTCAACCTCTGCCCGTGGGAAGGCCGTCAAACGCTGTTTTTCTCAGCCACGATGCCCCCGGCGATCCAAACCTTCGCCCAATGGTGCCTCACCGATCCGCTCAGCATCGAAATCGCTCGCAGTTCCATCCCCACCACCGTCACCCACGCGTTCTATCCGGTCGCCATGGACCAGCGCGATGAACTGCTTTTGGAACTCCTCAAACAAACCGACTACCACTCGGTCATGATTTTCACCCGCACCCGCAAGGAAGCGGATCAACTCACCTCGCTGATCAAAACCACCGGCCAATCGAAAGTCGCCGCGATGCACTCGGACATCAACCAGGTGGACCGCATGAAGGCCCTCGCCGGATTCAAGGCGGGGGACTATGAAATTCTCGTCGCCACAGACGTCGCCGCCCGCGGCATCGACATCTCCGGCGTCTCCCACGTCATCAATTACCGCGTCCCGGAAAACGCCGAGGACTACGTCCACCGCATCGGCCGCACCGGCCGTGCCGAGGCCGAGGGCGATGCCTTCACCATCCTCACCGCAGACGAACTCGACTACGCGAAGTCCGTGGAAATTTTCATCGATCAGGCCATCCCACGCCGGAAGCTCGACGATTTCGCCTACATCTACACCGCGCTGTTGGATGACTCACCGATCAAATCGGTCCGCCGGAAGAAGGTCGGCGGGAAAAAGCGGCGCTGAGCTAGCAACCGGCGCGCGGAATTCATTCCGCCAGTCTCGAATCGAGATCGGACTGCTCTCTTATCGCCAACATGTTCCGAAAACTCGACAGCAGCTTCCTCGACGCGCTGAACAATCCCGAGCGACTCGAAAAGCGGAACAACGAACTCACAAGCATCCTAAAGGTGAGCGGCATCATGGCCCATCACGGGAATCATCAATGCCATGTTCACCATGGTTGCGCTTGTGACCATCCTTCCCAGAGCCGCCAGCCCCACTGCGAAATCCGCACCCTCCCCACCTTCAAAAAGCCCCGCGAATTGCAACTGAACCAGCAAAGTTCGGGTTTATCTGAAAGCAGAGTTGACTTGATACATCACCGAAGTGCTACATCTTTGTAGCCACATGAGGACAGCAACCATCCGCGAGCTGCGAAACAGCTACATGAGCCTTCAAAGTTGGCTCGATGCGGGAGAGGAAATAGCCATTACCAAGCGTGGAAAGAGAATCGCTCGACTCATTCCCGATTCCGAAGAAGTTCCGAAAAAGGTAATTTGGGCGGATGCACCGGAGGTCACTCGTGATCGAAGTGGCGACCAAATTCTCACCCCACAAGAATCCTCGGATCTCATCCATGCAGCAGCAGGCCAATGGTAATTGCCCCTGACACGAGTTTTCTTTTCGCGCTTTACGGCAGTGATTGTCACAGCGGATCCGCAACAACGTGGGTCTCAGGAAATGAAGAGCCCATTTGGATCAGCGATCTAACTTATTTCGAACTGCGGAATACCCTTCGCTTTTCGGAATTCAGCAAACGCTTGGCTCTTGGCACCGCACGTGAGCGTTTGGTGCTTTTTGAGAACTCTGTGGCAGCGGGGCGGATTGTATTGGGCAACTCCAACCTCGCTACCACTCTCGTCGAGGCCAACCGTATCTCAGGTGCCAGCACCCTCACCGGCGGCCATCGAAGTTTTGATATTCTCCATGTAGCGAGTGCCAAAATCATCGGAGCTACCCATTTTCTGACATTCGATGCCAATCAGAAAATACTTGCTCAAGAAGAAGGCCTTATTGTTCCCCTCTGATGCGTGTCCTCTCCATCGATCCAGCCGTTAGAAACACCGGTTATGCCGTGCTCGAAGGCGATCCGCGCAGGCCCACCGTCCTCGCCTTCGACGTCATTTCCATCCCGAAAACCGTTCCGCAGTCCGCCGCGCTCTCCGCCATCCGAACGCATCTGGTCAACGTGATCCAGAAATTCCAGCCGGATGAAATCGCCGTGGAAGGCATCATTTACGTCCAGTCCCACCAGACCGCGATCTCGATGGGAGCCGCCCGCGCCGCCGCGCTCATCGCTGCGGCTGATCATGGGATCAAGGTTTATGAATACTCCCCGAAGAAAGTGAAAATGGCCGTTGTAGGCAAGGGCACTGCGGATAAAACACAGGTCGCCTTCATGGTCCGCGCCCTGCTCGGCCTCGCCGAAACCCCGCCGCCCGACGCTGCGGACGCCCTTGCCATCGGCATGGCGCACCTTCAGGCTTCTGATCCGCTCAAGGCAAAACTCCTCGACCGCAGACTCGTTTGAGATGGTTCAACCACAAATGGATGAGATAAAGTTGATAGTAAAATAAAGAAAAATCTATCTCCATCCCATCCCTTCTTCCATCTGCTTTTATCCGCGTCCATCTGCGGTTCAATTCATCTTCCCTTGAAAATGTTGGAAATCAAACACCTCCCCGTTCCCATCGGTTACGAAGCCGGCCTTCATCTTCAGGAAAGCCACGTCCAGGCCATCCTCGACGGCACCGACGGCGATATTATTCTGTTACTGGAACATCAGCCCGTTTACACCATCGGCCGCCTGCGCGACCAATCATCCCTGCGAGATCCCGCCTCGCTGCCCTACCCCGTCCACGAAACCAACCGCGGCGGCCAAGCCACCTATCACGGCCCCGGCCAGCTCGTCGGCTACCCGATCCTCGACCTCACCCCGCGCGGCAAGGACCTCCACGAGCACCTGCGGAAACTGGAGGAAGCACTCATCCGCGCGTGTGCCCGCTTCGGCGTGAACGCAGGCCGCCGCGAGGGACTCACCGGCGTCTGGGTGGAAAACCGCAAACTCGCGTCCATCGGCGTGGGCGTCCGGAAATGGATCTCGATGCACGGTTTCGCCATCAACATCACCAACGAAAGCCTGCCGCCGTTTTTCGCCATCACTCCCTGCGGCATCGACGGCGTCACCATGAGCAGCCTGGAAAACGAAGCAAAGCGCCCGATCAACGTGCGCCAAGCCGCCGAAGTCATCGCCGAAGAACTGCGGATCTTGTTCGATGCCTAATGTGCTATCATTCAGCGTGGTTGCGGCGAGACGCCGCAGCCACATTCAGATTTCTATCCACCAGGTAATAATCTACGCGGCACTGGCCCGGACTGCGCCAGACTCCCTCCACCACAGCCACCCGAGCACGAGGAAATATCCGACGAACTCCGCGACCTTGTTCCAATACTGGATCGGCGCATCGCCACCGTGGCAACCGCAGGAAATTTCGAGGTGATGATACCACGCCCAGCCGATGGAGACGGAGAAAACGACCACCAGTCCAGAAGTCGTTAGGATCGCGCCCTTGCGCAGGATTCCGAGCATCAGGCAGACTCCCGCGATGCATTCCAGCCACGGCACCGAGTAGGCGGCCACCGCATCGAAGGGTGGCTTTAAAAGCTGGTAGTTCGCGACATCCCGGGTGAAGCGGTCCAGTCCAGTGCCGAAAATTTTCAGCCCACCGCTGTATAGAAACCACGAGCCAAGAAGCACGCGGACGACAAGCGCCACAGCCGTTCCCGGCGTCTTATTATTCGTATTCATCATGGAAGTGCTCATTCATACAGCCGCCGCTGCTGGATCGGCAACTATGAAAGCCGCGCCTCCAAGGAGCCAAATCCTTCGTCCTCCAATATGCCACCGATCCTAGCACCCCCGATGCCGCTTGGAAATTCGGCGGCACCTCCACCAAGAGTAGCGCCACCGGCACCTCCGGCCAAAGCCCCCGGAGCTCCCCCGTCACCGCCCGCACCATCTGATCCCATCCGCTAACTCACAACCGCCGCCTGCGGGAAACTCCCCGCAGGCGGCCTCTGGTAAGGCGCCGGCTGCACCACGCCTCCAGCGGGGAGGTGTGAAAAGAACAGGTGAGGAAGAGCCCTGGTGACCACATTGACGGAGATGACAGCATTGACCTTAATGACGGCGTTGACCGGCCGGTCAGCCCTGTCAACAACGTCAATAAAGTCCCCACACCGCGCCGAGCACATCGATCCCGCCTTAAAAGCAGCCGGCTGGGGTGGCGTGGCAGGCAGCCGCATCCTGCGGGAATACCCTATCAGCCCCTGCCGCATTGAGGGGCGCGGCCAACGTGGCATCCCTGAGATCGCGGACCGGAACATTCTCGCGAACCAAGCCTACAACGCCTTCTCCGCATTTCAGGAAGACGCGCTGGTCCGCATCGAACCCTGCGAGATCAGCAGGCGGATGTGGCTCCTTATGCCGGGTTCATCCTCCAGGCGCTGCTGGATGCCGTGCTTGCGTCTGCAAAGTGACCCGGCAGATGACCCAACCGGATTCACCCAACAGCCCCACCCAGCGCTACCGGTGAACGGAAACTGGAGTGAACCCCATAATCTAACAAACAAGCTTCGACCAAGGACAATTCAACTTCGATGCGAATGGACCCGAGGACGGCTACCGGCGCTGGCGCGAGGAAATGGACGCTGCACGGCTGGCCTTCGAGCGGCGGTGGGGAGTGATCCTCAGCCGCCGGGTCTCGGTGCTGTTGGAGGATCATGAGAAGCCGTTAGCAGGATTGCTGCGGGTGGTTTCAAATCCGAAAACCGAGAGCCTCCGCTTCTATCATCTCGGCGGCAACTGGCACCACAAGGTCGAGCACCACGGGGCGAACGGTGGCTACGATATTGAAGGGCCGCTTGTGGTTCGAGCTTCGGGGGAGAGTCGCCGCCCACCATCCATCCGGCAGCCCGCCAACCGCTCCGCAAACCCCAAGCGATCTCAAAATCCCCGAAAGGGTCGCGCCAGCAGCTGGGCCTGCTGCTTCTGTTCTTTGACATCCTCGGTTGAAAATAATTTTGCCTCCCTGAGCGAAAACTCAGGAGGTTTGCGGAACAGTCTGTTCTTTCCCTACCACGGAAAGGATTCCAGACTCCCGCCTTCGCCCCCTACGCGGGGGGGCACGAACTGAAACACCTTATTGGAGATTCCCATAACAAAAAATAATCCGTTCCCCCAGCGGAACGGATTCGCCCAACAGCTACGTGATCACGTGGAGTGGGACCGTTGACAGTGGCTGCCCGCGATATAGAGTGAGCCGTTCGCTGTCAGATACTTCCGTTGTTCCCCCTTGTATGAGAATTGTCGTTCACGACTACGCAGGCCACGCCTTTCCGACCTCTCTGAGCCGTGCCCTGGCGGCTCGCGGGCACGATGTGGTGCATGCGTTTGCGAGCTCGTTGCAAACTCCACGCGGAGATCTGGCCAGGAAAGCCGGCGATTCCCCCACCCTCGAGTTCCGGGAAATCCAAATGAATCCGAACTACGTGCGCTACAAGTATTCCTTCCGCCGCCGACGAAATATGGAGGTTTGTTACGGTAAAGAGGTCGCAAGGTTCATCACTGCTTGGAAGCCTGACGCTGTGCTTTCTGGAAACACCCCCACCGAGACTCAGGAGCCGATCACCCGCGCTGCCATCGCCGACGGCGGGCGTTTCTACTACTGGGTGCAGGATTTCTACAGTCTCGCCGTAGATAAGATCCTCCGCCGCAAGATCCCTGTCGCCGGAGCATGGGTGGGCGCGTGGTACCGCCATCTGGACCGCCGCCAGTTCGGACGCAGCTCGCGCATCATCGCCATCACCGAGGATTTCACGCCCATTCTATCAAGTGAGTTCGGGGTCGATCCCTCACTGGTTTCAGTCGTCCCTAACTGGGCTTTGATTGAGGAAATCCCGGTGCTCCCGAAGGACAACGCATGGTCCCGTCGGCATGTGCTGCATGACAAGTTCGTCTATCTGTATTCCGGCACCATTGGCATGAAGCACAATCCGGCGATGTTGTTGGAACTCGCCCGCCGCCATTCCGGAGATCCGAAGGTGCGCGTCGTGATCGTTTCCGAAGGCATCGGCGCGGATTGGCTGCGCAAGGAGGCCGCCGCCGCGAACCTGACCAATCTGATGATCCTACCCTATCAACCGTTCCGCGACCTGCCGGAGGTGCTCGCTTCCGGCGACGTTCTCGTCGGGATTCTCGAAGAGGAGGCGGGAACATTTTCGGTTCCTTCGAAAACGCTCAGCTACCTCTGCGCCGGACGCCCGCTCCTGCTGGCGATGCCGCTCGACAACCTCGCGGCCCGCATCACCCGCGACCATACGGCGGGCCTGACCGTCGCGCCGGGCGACCTCGACGGATTTCTAACCGCAGCAGCGCGCTTGTATGAGTCCGGCAGCCTGCGATCGGAGCTTGCCACCAACGCCCGCGCTTACGCCGAGGAGACGTTTCCCATTGAGAAGACCGCCGCGATTTTTGATCGAATCCTGGCCATGTAATTCCCGTGCTTTTCGCCGCAGCAGATCCCCCGGACCACATCATCCTCCCAGAGGCCCGCGAAGCCGTCTGGGTGGAACGGCTGATCTGGGTGTTCATGCTCTCCTTCGCGCTGGACCACCGCAACGAGATTTCCAATGTCAGCGGCGGCAGCACGGGACTTGACCAGCTCGTTTTCCTCGGTGCCTGCATCTGTTCCACCGCAGGGATCGTGGCACTGGGCTGGCGTTTTCTAACCGTGAGGCCCGGTGCCTGGCTGATCGGTTTCTGGGCGCTCTTCATGGCCTACATGCTGGCGAACGCCGCGCTGCAGGGAGTTTCTCCCGGTCGCTCCATTCGCGTGATCCTGCCGCTGATTCTCTGTCTGTTCGGCATGACCAACGCCCACATCGCAGGCTGCATGGGCATACCGCCGTCGCGGATTGTGCGCCCGATTTTCATCGCCGCCTGCACCAACGTCGTCTGGCGGATTTTCCACGGGCTGGTATTCACCTCCGCGACGTTGGAAACAGTGCGGCTAGAAGTGCAAAGCCCGGCGACCAACTGGGTCGCGGCGTGGATCGGCTGTGCGGTGCTCCTACGCAGCCGCTTCCACTGGAGTTTGTTGTTCGCCAGCGGCATACTTTTTGCTGGCATCCTCATCACCGTGACCCGCTCGCTGTTCTTTCCCGTCATCGCCTCGGCACTGGCGTGTTCGGTTTGTTTCATACTCGGCGTGTCCTGGAGGCAGTTCCAATGGTCCAGCCTGTTCCAGCGGCTGCTGCCGGTGGGCGCGGCCGGCGCGCTGATGGTCTTCGCGCTCGTCGCCGTCGCCCTCGTCCAACCGATCATGCTGGAGCGCTGGAACGAGCGGCTTTTCCACAACGCCGCCGCACAGAACCTCGGATCCGACATCTCCTACCTCACCCGCATGGCCGAGGCGGACGCGATCCTGAAAATTCTCAGCGCGGATCCCTTGCACTTCATCAACGGCCGTGGCATCGGTTCGTCATATTACTGGGATCCCGCCTACCTACCGGAAATCTATCTGGTAATTCCGAAGGAGGGTGAGAGCTTCGATGACATCTGGTTCGCCGGGCACTCGGTATGGACCTACGGACTTCTATCAGGAGGCGTGATCGCGGTTGCCTGCTACCTTCTGCTGTTCGGAGGCACCTGCGCCTTTAGCCTGCTTTCCGCGCGGGCGAACGCGTCCGATCCCGGGCCGGACCAGTGGCTCTCATTTCTCCCGTTCGTGGCCACTTGCTGCCTCATCAGCGAAACCCTAACCGCCAATCCGTTCCAAGAGCGCCTCGTGGGTATCTTCTTCGGCATGATGGTCGGCCTGCCGCAGGCGTTCATGGTCCGCTCCTCGTGGATCCACACCACGGCTCACCCCCTTCCTGTCCACGCCGCATGAGTTCTCTCCGAACAAAAACTGTGGCACTCGTCGATCCCTTGTGGATCGGACATCATCCGATGTATTTCAGCCAGTTCACGGCGTCATTCCTGAGGAACGGGGCGAACGTGATCGGACTCTGCCCCGCGCCGGATGCGGCGATGGCGGACTTGCGCAAGGCGATCAAAGGAGAGGCCACGGATCTGGAAGGACGCGTCCATTTCCAAGAACTTCCCAGCGGAAAACGCAGCTTCTTCAACGGCCGCTTCGAGGGCGATCCGTTGCGCACCTTCCTCCGATGGAAAAGCGCCGCCGATCATCTGGCAGATGCGGAGGCACTGAGTGGAATGATCGCGGATCTTGTCTATTTTCCCTATCTCGACAGCTACCTGCGCTTTCTTCCGTTTTCCGGCATCCCCCAATTCCTGCTGAACCGCCCGTGGAGCGGCCTCTATCTGAGGAACCACCATCACGGTGAGAAGCCGTCACCGAAAAAGTCGTTAAGATTGTTAGCCAAGGGCGACGCCATCCTGCAGAGCGGCCTTTGTCCCGGCATCGGCGTGCTCGACGAGCGCTTCATTCCAGCAATGGAAAGACTCAGCGGGAAAAACATCATCGCCTATCCGGACATCACCCAGACCAACCTTCCCGCACAGCCTTCTCCACTCGCGGCCGCGGTGAAACAACAGGCCGCCGGGAGTGGCATCATCGGTATCATCGGATTGGAACGCCGTAAGGGGTTCCTCACACTGCTGCGCACGGCAGAACTGGCGCGCGCCAAGGCACTGCCCTACTACTTTGTCTGCGCCGGCATGATTCGCTTACAGGAATACAGCGCCACAGAGCGGGAGAAGATCGGGACGATCGTGGAAAAAATCGCGAGCGGCGAAATTGACAACCTGCATTTCGATCCCGCCGCCGGCCGCGTCCCGGATGAGGCGGACTACAACTCGCTGTTCTCGACCTTCGACATCGCCTGGGTCGCTTACGAAAAATTCCAAGGCAGCAGCGGCACGCTCAGCAAGGCCGCGGCGTTTGAAATCCCCTGCATCGCCACCGCCGGGGAATGCATCGGAAGCCGGGTGGAGAACTATCAGCTAGGCATCAGCATTCCCGAAGGCAGCGCGGAAGCAGCGCTCGCCGCGATTCCCCTACTGCTCGCGGGCAAGGGCGGCGGCGGACAAGCGCTCGCTCCAGACTTCGCAGCCTACCGCGATGATCACTCGCAGGACCGGCTCGACCGCATTCTCGCCGATCTATTAGATCTGGTGTGAATCAGGCCGACTCCAGGATAAGATTACCGTACGGCGTCACGTCACCAGTGCGGATCAGACCGATGGCATACGGCACGCGCTTCTTGAAATCGACGTGGGCCTCGCGGAAAAATGGAATTTCTCCGAAAGATTTTGCGTAGCGTCCGACGATGTCCTGCGAGTTGATGGTGACGAACTCCTCCGCTTGCCAGATCCGCCCGATGTGGAAAACCGGTGTGAGCAGGTCCAGCACGTCGAGCACGGTTGGAATGTTGTGGGTGAGCGAGATGTCCACGGTTTCGATTCCCGGCCAGAAAGGAAACGCCCCGTCGGAAATCACGAGGGTGTTCGTGTGGCGGATGCGGGCGACGAGATCGAGGACGTGCGGATTGAGGATGCCTGATTTAAGCATGATGGGTGTTGGATGAATGATGTCAGGCGCGCCATTGCCGGTGCATGGACTGCCGGAAGCGCGATGGCGGTGCGTGGTGGACGGATTTAAAAACCCGCGAGAAATGGAAGGCATCCTTGAAGCCGAGAACGGCGGCCACCTCCTTCACGGTGGCGTCACTTTCCAACAGAATGCACGAAGCATACGTCATCCGCAGACGAGTTAGAAACTGATAGGGGCTCTCGTCGTGAAATCGCGCGAAAAGGCGGCAGAGATACGGCCCGTCCAATTCGCAGGATTTCGCGATCGCTTCTAGCTTGTTGAGGTCTAGGTAGTTCTTCTCGATGTATTCCTTCACACGGGTGTAGGTGGCGAAGGCCAGCGTGTCCGTGTTTCCGAGATCCGTCGCGTCGTCACGGCACATGAGCAGGAGCTGGCGGGTGATGCCGGCGCACAGCGGTACCGCGAGCCGCGATTTCCGGACACCGCGATCAATCAGCGTGTCGAAGGTGCGCCGGATCGGCTCCCCCTTCAAACAACGCGAGATATACCCGGGGCGGATGTCGTATTTTTCGAGAAACGCCTCCACGCCAGCCCCCTTGAAGCCGACGAAGTACTTGCCCAGCGGATTATCAGACACGCTCTCTATCCGATGGGGCTGGTTCGGGCCATAGAGGAAAAAGCTGCCCGGCCTGAGGATCTCTTGCACGCCATCCAGGCAGAGCGTGCCCGCCCCACGGCTGACGAATTCGAGCGAGAACCATGGGAAATTGCTGCGGTCGATTCGGTAGTCAGGGCCACAGCTCTCGAAGCCGCCGAAAACCACCGCAAAATCAATATCCGCGGCACTATCGAGGAAAAACAACCGTGACGATTCGACCTGCTGCGAAACGAAGAGAGTGGCATCGTGAGTTTCGTTCATGCGCGAGGTCAGCAGATACACCGCAGAAAACAAAGACAAAATCATCTATTGAACGAAGTTTTATCATGCCGGTTGCCGGGTGATTCCGAAATCGAAAAGACACCCCATTTCCTCAGAAATGTCGAAATTTTTAATGACAAGCGTAGGCAGCATGACAAAGATTGCGTTACTTTCCGACCACGGTCGTCATTTTATGCAAAACTCACCAAATCCAAGAATCGGCATTCGTCCGGCAATTGACGGACGCCTGGGAGGCGTCAGGGAATCCCTTGAAGAGCGCACCATGCAGCAGGCCCGATCCGTCGCTGCGTTGATCACTGCTGAACTCCGCTATCCGGACGGTACGCCTGTCGAGTGCGTCATCGCAGACACCTGCATCGGTGGGGTCGCTGAAGCCGCCGCCTGCGCGGACAAGTTCCGGCTCTCTAACGTCGGCGTTTCCCTCACCGTCACCCCCTGCTGGTGTTACGGCTCGGAAACGATGGACGTGGATCCGCATTTGCCGAAGGCCGTCTGGGGATTCAACGGCACCGAGCGCCCCGGAGCGGTCTATCTGGCAGCAGTGCTTGCCTGTTATACGCAAAAGGGACTCCCCGCTTTCGGCATCTATGGCAAGGACGTCCAGTCCGCCAGCGACACGGAAATCCCCGCCGACGTGCGTGCCAAATTGCTTTCCTTCGTCCAATGCGGACTCGCTGTTAGCCTGATGCGCGGCAAGAGCTATCTTTCCATGGGCGGCACTTCGATGGGCATCGCCGGTTCGGCAATCGATTCGAAGCTGTGGGAAAAATGGTTTGGCATGCGTGTGGAAGCCATCGACTTGACTGAGTTCGTCGGCCGCATGACGAAGGGCCAGTATGATCAGGAAGAGTATGAAAAGGCTCTCGCCTGGGTGAAAAAAAACTGCCCGGAAGGAAAGGACCACAACTCCCCCACCACCACGCGGTCTCGCGAGCAGATCGACAAGGAATGGGAAGACAGCGTAAAGATGGCGCTCATCGCCCGCGACCTGATGGTCGGCAATCCCAAACTCAAGGAAATGGGCCTCGCCGAGCAGGCACATGGCCACAACGCGATTGTTTCCGGCTTCCAAGGTCAGCGCCAGTGGACCGATCATTTTCCTAACGGAGATTTCCTCGAAGCCATCCTCAACTCCTCCTTCGACTGGAACGGCAAGCGCGCTCCTTTCATCATCGCCACAGAAAACGACGCGCTCAACGGCGCCGGCATGCTCTTCGGTTACCTGCTCACCAACACTGCCCAGATCTTCGCCGACCTCCGCACCTACTGGAGCACCGGGGCGATCAAAACCGCCAGCGGCAAGTCGTTCAACCATCCGTTAGTCGCCGATGGCATCCTCCACCTCATCAACTCCGGCCCGGCCGCGCTCGATGGCACCGGCGAGCAGGAAACCGACGGCATTCCCACGATGAAACCCTTCTGGGACATCACCGACGCCGAGGTGGAAAAGTGCCTCAAGGCTACCACCTGGCATCCGTCCATCACCGAGTATTTCCCCGGCGGCGGACTCAGCACGCGCTACCGCACCCGCGGCGGCATGCCTGCCACCATGATCCGGCTGAACCTCGTGGACGGACTCGGACCTGCCCTGCAAATCGCAGAGGGCTATACCGTCGATCTGCCAGATGATATGCACGACGCGCTCGATCTGCGCACTAACCCGACCTGGCCGACCACCTGGTTCGCCCCGACGCTAACAGGAAAAGGTGCCTTCACCAGCGCCTACGAGGTGATGAACCACTGGGGTGCCAACCACTGCGTCATGACCTGCGGCCACATCGGCCATCTCTATCTAACGCTGGCGTCCATGCTGCGCATTCCGGTTTACATGCATAACGTCAGCGACGCCCGCGTCTTCCGCCCGAGTGCCTGGACCGCCTTCGGCACCGCTGATCTCGAAGGCGCGGACTTCCGCGCCTGCGCGAACTACGGCCCGCTTTACGGCAAGGCCTGATCGGTTGGATCAACAAAACCCTGGAGCCACCACCGCTCCGGAGATTTTCGGAATTTCAACCCGCCGGAATCACCCCGCTACGCGCGACTTGTGGTTTTTCACCCAAATGCCGTAGGCGGCGATGACCACGAAGCAGAGGGCTGGCAGGAAAAACGAGGCGCGAGTGCTGGATAGAACCATGCCACCGATTCTGAACGCCTGCATGTCCATGATTGCTCCCTGCAGGGGAGTCATCAGGCAGCCGCCACCGATGGCGAAGATCAGGCCTGCGGCACCAAGCTTGGCATCCCCGCGCAGCCCCTCAAGGGCGATTCCATAAATGGTCGGGAACATCAACGACATGCAGGCGGAAATGCCGATGAGGCAGTAGAGTCCCGTCATGCCCTGGATGAAGATCGCACTGAGCGTGAGAAGGAATCCACCGATGGCGAGCGCGCCTAGCAAACCTCCCGGGCTGACATACTTGAGCAGCAGGGTGCAGATGAAGCGACTGGTGACAAAAATCGCCATGGCCAGGATGTTATACCGCTGCGCCGTGGCCTTTTCCATGCCGAGCTCATTGCCCGCGTACTGGATGATGAAGGTCCAAATCATGATTTGCGCACCGACGTAAAACGCCTGGGCGACGACGCCCCAGATGTAACGCGGAGTGCTGAACAAACGCTTCATCGTGCCACCGAAGTGGATATCGTGATCCGCCTCGTTCCGTCCAGCGGGCAATTTATAGATCGCGAATACGACCAGCACGGCCAGCACCACCACGCCGAGCACGGTGTAAGGACCGATAATCACTCCGAGGTCCGCCTTTTGAATGGCGGTGAATACTTCCGGCGAGTTCTTCTGAAGCACCATGCGTTCCGCTTCGGTTGTAGGGTTGAGATTGGAGAGGACCAGGTTGCTCGCGACGAACATACCGGTGATGGATCCGAGCGGATTGAATGCTTGGGCGAGATTGAGCCGTCGCGTGGCGGTTTCCTCCGGCCCGAGAGCAAGAATATACGGGTTCGCACTTGTTTCCAAAAACGAAAGCCCGCACGTCATGATGAAGTAGGACAGCAAAAAGGCCCAGAACTGCATCAGTATGCCGGAGGGAATGAACAACAGGCAGCCAAGAGCATACAGGAAGAGTCCCATCAGCAGGCCCTTCTTATAACTGAATTTCTGGATGAAGATCGCCGCCGGAATCGCCATCACGCAGTAGCCGCCATAGAAGGCGAACTGCACCAGCGAACTCTCGAAATTACTGATTAGCAGGATATTCTTAAATGCTGCCACCATCGGATTGGTGATGTCATTCGCGAAGCCCCAAAGCGCGAACAAACTGGTGACGAGGATGAACGGCACGAGGATCGATCTCGGGACGGGTGAGGTGCATACTGGCTGGGTGGACATGATAGGGTTTTCCATTGATTTCCTGCCTGAGGCAGGAGTGAGTTGAAAATCTCAGGTCCATCTTGAAATTACAAGATCGCAGGAAAAATATTTTTGTCCACGAATCGACATTCCAAGCTATCGCTGACAGGTGCCTCACAACCAACTTGACGTCCCTACCAGTTCCTTTCGGTGAGTGGAAAAATTCTGCAGAGTCTGGGATAGCGATCGGCCAGGAGAAACCCACGGTCTGCGCGGCCCCTTCCAAGGACGCGGAGGATCGCAACGTGGCGGACACCATCCATCATCTATTTATTCCTAACGAAACCCGATCCGATAGAACATCTTCCCGTTCGACGGCACGCCGTCATCGGCGAACTCCACAGGCCCAGGAGCGGAAAGCACCACGGTCCCGACTTCCACCCAGCTCCTGAGATCTTCCGAGCGCTCCAGAACATAGGAACCCGCCTTGGAAGCATTCATACCGATCCGGGAAGCTCCGGGAACCCCCGCCAGCGCGGGAACATCGACGCTTCCTGCCAGAACCGGGATCGCACTTGAGGCATCCGCGCCGGTCACCCGGACGTTGTCCAACAGAAGATCGGTGGCCGTGGCGCTGACGGACGTGTCACGGAACCTGATCGTCGCGGTGCCAGTATCCGCAATGAATGTAAAACTCTGCGGAAGCCAGCGGCTGAAGCCCTCGCCAGCTCCATTGACCGTGACGGTTCTGGAAAGCATTACGTTTTCGCCGGTCACCGTGACGGCCACCGTCTGGGGATTGGTGTTATAGGCAAACACCCCGGCGTCGAACTGGACGGTATAGCTTGCACCAGCCACCGTCGGAAACATTTGTGATAGAACACCGTTGGGCTGCTGGTCCAGTTTGTTGAAGACCACCAGCTTGCCACCATGGCTCGGCACGTAGGTTCCGGCCGTTTCCAACACCCCGTTGCCACTGGCATCCCAGCCGTAAAAGCCCGACTCGAAACTGCCGTTCACGATCAACTGACGGCTCGGCACCACCTGGATCGAAACGGTCACAACCGGCGAATGGGCGAAGCCGTCGTTTGCATAATAGGAGAACGAATCCGCGCCGATATAACCGTCCGCCGGCGTGTAGATAAATCCGCCGTCAGCGTTCAGCACGATGCCGCCATGCGACGGCCCTGAAACCGCAACTGCGGTTAGAACATAGGAACCGACGTCCCTGTCATTCGCCAGCACACCTGCCGCCGGCACGACCAACGGCGTGTTGCGCGTGGCTGTGTAATTGTCTGCCATCGCTAACGGGCTCGGTGATATGGTCACCACGAGCTCGTCTGAGAGATCGCTTTCAAGACCACCGATGGCGAGAGCCTTTACCGCGAAATAGTAAGGTCTTCCCGGTTCAATTCCGGTGATGGAGTAGGAAACGGCGGAACCCGTGTCGTAAGTCGTGCTGTATTGATGGCTCCCGGTTCCTGCGTAAATGCGGTAGCCGGAGACACCTTCTTCCTGCACGGCGTTCCACGCGAGCTTCACCGTATGAAGGGAAACCGGCAACGGCGAGGAAGCGGCAACGGCAGGAACGGCCACGAGCGCCATGCACGCGGCGGCAAAGCTGAAGAGATAGGTTACATGGAGCCGGGAAGCGGCTCCATTTGATGATTTAGGGTTTTTGACTGACACACACCACATTCATGGAGCGGATAACAAATGAACAGATGGCCCGTTGCTCTTAATTCGGTCGGTAAAACACAGCAGACAGGGTCAGTTATTTTCCCTACAAGGAAACCAACGAATGCAGGTGCAATCCGACGCAATCCGTTCATGTTCCGCGCATGAACCCTGCCGCCGCTGAATTCAAAATGCCTCCGGATGGCGATCATCGCGGATCATCACTCGTCGGCGGACCACATCGGCATCGCGCTGGATCAAATTCTTTTGCTGAAAGGGGCTTCAGCACAGGAGCCGGGGACGCGCAACGAGAACCCGTCTCCCCTGCTCCACGATGCCGACGAAGTGCTGGCTTCTCTTTTGCGTGCTATTTACGAGGAACTGTTGGAGGAACCGGGCAACATTCTATTCACCACGCAGGTGAATCCGGGCACCGTGCGCTGCGAGGTGATGGAGATCGGATTCTGGCGGGAATGCCTCGCAAAGCTGAAACGGCAGCCCGGTGGGATTGAAAAGAGCGAACAAGGCGAAATGACCGTCCTACAATTCAGTGGTCACCGCCCGCCCCGGTGAAATGCTGTAATGGTAGCTTGAAGTGCCCGGCGAGGAACCGCTACTCTCTGCTGATGAAGCTTGGTTACGTGATTCTCTATGTCAAAGATGTGCCCGCATCGCTCGCGTTTTACGAAGAGGCCTTCGGACTCAAGCGCGCTTTCGTGCACGAGGCGGGCTTGTATGGAGAGATGGACACCGGGGCCACCAAACTCTCGTTCGCTGCATATGGTTTGGCGAAATCGAACTTATCTTGTGAGTTCCGGGAAAACGGGCTGTTAGCACCGGCAGCAGGGTTCGAAGTGGCTTTTACGACGATTGACGTGGAGGCTGCTTATCAGCGTGCTCTCGCCGCTGGTGCGACTGCAATTTCCCCACCAACTGCCAAGCCATGGGGGCAGGTCGTGGCGTTTGTAAGGGATAAGGACGGAATCATCGTCGAACTTTGCTCGGCTACGTAATCGCTTCCGACCATTGATCCATCCAACCACCACCTGCTGGCAGCTGCTAGGAAACAAAGTTGCGTTGATTGTACGTCTTAGTGTTTGGGTTTGGGTTCGGGAGAAAGCCCTTTTTCAATTATCAGGCCTGGGTGGCTTTGCCGGTCGCGGGGATTTTCTCGGCGCTCTTGCGGATGACGAGGCCGCCGGATACATTACCATGCTCGCGGAGGCGGTCTGCGTCGGCAAAAACGCAGTCACCATGCGCTTGATCGCCGGTATTTTTCCTGCTCATCATGATTGCCGGTGCAGACGATCATGGATACTGCACGCGTTGAAACTCAGCGCCGGCCGAGAGTTTCAACAACGGCGCGTGTGATCGGGCTGAGCAACAGCGAGGGAAACAAGCCAAGCACGATGAGCAGCAATGCCGGGACACCCACCGCCAGCGCGTGAGACCAGCTCAAGCGGGTGTTGGTTTTCCCGTCACCAGCATCCTTCACAAACGCCTGCTTCAAAATAGATAGATAGTAGTAAAGCGAGATCGCACTCATGATGGCGGCCAGCCCGACCAACCAAACAAGACCGGGTTTGACGCCATCCGCAGTCGCTGCCAGCGCCGTGCTGAAAAGAGCGAACTTTCCAAAAAATCCCGCCAAGGGTGGAATACCGGCTAGAGATGTTAGGCAAATGAACAGGGCGATTGCCTGAAATGGCGAGCGGTGAACAAGCCCTCCGAACGCGGATAGGCTGTCATTTCCGCGATCACGCTCGACGGCAGCGGTCACAGCCAAAGCACCGAGAGTCGCCAAACCATAGACCACTACGTAAAACAACGCGCTTCCAGCAGCCGCCGATCCGTTGGCCGCGAGAGCCACCAACATGTAGCCGGTATTCGCGACAGCGGAGTAGGCCAACAAACGTCGCACGCTGGTCTGGGCCAGTGCCAGCAGGTTTCCAAAAATGATCGACACCGCCGCAAGCACCGCCAGCCACATCGACCAGCCCGGCATCATATTCCCCCACCCCGCCGAACCTGCTGCGGCGTGGAATCCGATCAGTAACAGGCGAACCAACACCACCAGACCCACGGCCTTCGAGGCGGCGGATATCACCGCCACGCTCGTCGCCGGAGCTCCCTGATAGACATCCGGTGCCCAGTAATGGAATGGCGCGGCGGCCATTTTGAAAGCCAGCCCTACCAACACCATCACCAGCCCGGTGATCGCCAGAACGGATGGCGGACCAGACCCGAGCGCAGTCGCCAAGCCGCTGAGTGTGGCGGTGTGAGAGACACCATAGAGGAAGCTAAGGCCGAAAAGCATGAACGCCGCGGAAACCCCGCCGAACAGGAAGTATTTAAGCGATGCTTCCGCTGCACGCGGCGTGCGCGAAAAACCCGCAAGCAGATAGAGCGAGAGACTTGCCAGCTCCAGTGCGACAAACAGGAAGAGCAGATGGTTCGTTCCGACCGTAAGGGATAGGCCGGTGAGGGCAAAAAGGATCAGCGCGTAGAACTCCCCGACCTGCTGGATTTCACGCCGTGCGGGCGGCAGCCAAACTGCTAACAAGCCCAGGCCCAGCACCACCGCTTTAAAGAGCCGCGCCAGTGGATCCATCGCGACCAGCGGTGAACCGTCACCGGCTGCCTGAGGAACGACGAACAAAGTCGTCAAGGCCACCAAAATGCCCAGCGAAGTGAGCACAATCGCCGCCGCAACGGGGAAGGTCGTTTGCTTTTTCGACTCGTAGCCCACGGCCACACCAAGAAGCAGCAGCGCGGTGATCACCAACGCGGCCTCCGGTAAAAGTTGGATGATTAGCGTGGAATGGTTCACGGTAGGGTAACGATCGATTTGAACAAGGGAGAACGAAGACCATCGTCGATCAGCACTACCCAAGGTTTCGGATAGAGACCGATGGATAGGGAAACAGCGATCAGCAGCGTGATGGCAGCGATCTCAGGCCAGGTGAGCGGCGGCAGGAGCGGTGCCGCCGCATCGCCTTCATTCCGCGTCGGGAAAAACGCCTTCTGCAAAGCACGCAGTGAGAACGCGCCCGTGATAATGATTCCCACCGCCACCGCAGCGGTCAGCCACGGATAGGTCTGCCAAAGCCCGATCACCACGGAAATTTCAGCCACGAATCCGCTGAAACCCGGCAACCCCATCGATGCGGCGGTGGCCAAGGTGAATGCAAGCGCCGCACCCGGAAGAGTTTTCCATAAATCAAACTCCCGGAGTGCTGCGAGATCGCGGGTATGCGTGCGTTCATAGACAACCCTGCCGGCAATGCCGAAGAGCAATCCCGCGATGATGCCGTGTGAAATCATTTGCAATACCGCCCCCCGCAGACCCCAGTGGTTCGCGGTGGCAAGCCCTAGCAGAATGAATCCCATGTGACTCACGCTGGAATAGCCGATCACGAATTTCAGATCCTTTTGCGAAAGCGCGGTGAGCGCCCCGTAAACAATCCCGACCACCGCCAGCACGGCAATCACAGGTTTCCACAACTCAAAACCTTGAGGGAACAAAGGCATCGCGACGCACAGCGCACCATACGCACCGAGTTTCATCACCACCCCGGCGAGCAACATGGATGCGGCGGTCGGAGCCGCCACGTGACCGGTGGGCGCCCAGGTATGGAACGGCCACATGCCCGCGAGGATCGCAAAACCGAGGAAAAGAATCGGAAACGCCCACGCTTGCAACGCCACCGGATAGTTTGTGTGAGCAAGGTGTATCAGATCAAAGCTGGTCGCACCCGCTGCGGCGTATGCCACCACCAGTCCAACCAAGATCAGAGCACTGGCACCGATGGAATACATCGTTAGCTTCATCGCGCCGTATTCGCGGTTGGTCGATCCCCAGATGGCGATGAGCATGTATTTCGGCAGGATCACGATTTCATAACAGACAAACAGCAGGAAAGCATCACGGCTGAGGAAAACGCCATACACACCACCGATGATCGTCAGGAAAAACGCGAAGAACGCCCGCGGCCGAAGCGTCACATTCCATGAGAACAACACACCTGCCACTGACACAATGCCGGTAAGCAGCAACATCGTTAGAGAAAGCCCGTCGGCTGCGAGGTGAAAGCGGATGCCGAGCTCGGGAATCCATGTATGGTCGTATTCCCAGACCGGGCTGGCAGGCTGAGCCAGACGGGCGAGGCAAGCTGCTCCTGCTGCCACAGCTCCGGCAAGCGCGGCCGCCAATGCAAGGTAACGCGACGTGCGGGCGGGCAGCAGGAGCACCAACAGCACCCCGGCAAAAGATGATAGAATTGTCCAGGCAGGTGTCATGGGGTCGGACGAAGAAGGTCAAGAAGTTGAAGTATGCCGGGATTGGCAAAACGCAGCAGCACCTGTGGCCACACTCCGGGAATGACGATCAGAGCGACGGCCAAACCGAAAATCATCCTCTCGCCGGTTGTCAGATCAGCCCGTTTCGAGAGTGCCGGATTGAGCGGGCCGTTGAAAACCTTGCGGATCAGGCGCAGCAGAAACACGGCGGTCAGTAACAGACCCAGCACCGAAACCGCCGCCGCCCACGGAGCCAGCGCAAAGACACCATTGAAGATCAGGAACTCCCCGATGAAGCCGCTCAAGCCCGGAAGCCCGAGCGATGCGAATACGGCTAACCCGAACATGCCGCAGAACACGGGAGTGCGTGCGCGCAGACCACCGAAGTCATTCAGCCCGCGTAATCCCCCACTGCGGCTTTCCAGAATGCTGATGCCGAAGAACAAACTGGAGGCGATGATGCCGTGATTGATCGCTTGAAGCACGGTGCCGGACAAGGCCGACGAAAGGGCCGCTCGGTCGGTGTGCGCGGCAGCAGCAGCGGCGATTGCCAGGGCGCAGTAGCCGAGGTGGTTGACGGAAGAATAGGCGAGCATGCGCTTCAGGTCCGTTTGCGCGAGCGCTGCGAACGCGCCCAACAAAACTGTCAGCACCGCCAACCAGGTCAGCAAAGGTGCGATCGCGGGCAACACCTCGGGAAATACCGGCAGGAAGATCCTGAGCAAACCATATACACCCATTTTCGAAAGCAGTCCGGTTAGAAGCATCGTCACCGGAGTCGGTGCTTCGGCATAGGCGGCGGGCAGCCACGCGTGAAACGGCACAATTGGCACTTTCACCGCAAGCCCGAGGAAAACCGCTAGCGCAACACCCGTCAGCATTCCCTGGCCGCTAAAACCAGACGCGGCGAAGGTTTTTGCCAAACCTGCGGCGAGTTCCTTGTTTCTAGCAAGCTGGCCCAGTGCATCAAAATCCATCGTCCCCACGGCAAGCTGCAAGGCAAGGAATCCCACCAACATGAATGCGCTGCCGCCCAAGGTCATGATGAAAAACCGCAAGGCCGCGCGCGGGGCTCCACTGCCGCCCCAAAGCCGGATCAGCAGATAGGACGGGATCAATGTCATTTCCCAACACAAGAACCACGGGATGAAATGCCGCGCCGTAAAGACTCCGAACAGGGCGGACTCCAAAACAAGAATGAGTGCGAAATAGCCACGACTGGTGCGCTCGTTCCCCAGTGAAGCCGCCAGCGCAAACGAAGTCACCAGCGCGGTGAGCAGCAGGAACAGCCAGGAAATACCATCGACGCTGAAGCGGAGATTCATCGCCGCATCTGGCAGCCATGTCAGTGACCACTCGGCTTTCGCCCCATCCGAAATTCCTAACCATACGACCAGAATCAGCGGCAGGAACGACCATGCCAGCGCAAGCCGCGCCGAGCATTCCCGCGCCATGCAGGGACGGACTGCGAGCCAGAAAGCACCCAGAAGTGGTAGCAGTATGAGCGAAAGTAGAATCATGACACTAGGCGCTGAGCCAGAAATAGACAACTAACAAAATAGACATCGCGAGCCCGATGCCCCGGAGATAGGACTGCGGACGACCGGACTGGGATCTTGATGTGGAACTGGCATGTTTGATCAGCCCCGCACAAACACCGTTGAAACCATCGTTCAGGCCCTTTTCATCGGATGCTCCGGTCAGACGGCCCAACCCTTTGAGAAGGCCTTCGGCAGCACCCATCAGCGGCACGAAGAACTGCCGCTCCACTGAATCCACGCCACCAGCTAGAAATGCCAGAGGCCCGATAATGGCCTTTTCGTAAAGCGCATCGAAGCCCATGCCGGACGCGAGAAATTCCCAAAGTCCGCCGATCCTGCGCTCCACGGGGTCAGATGCACTGCTGTCTTGCGATGGTTTCCGATAGATCAGCCAGGCCACGCCCACACCGAGCGTGACGATGGTCAGTGAAAGCGCGATGAGCGCCGGTGAACCGTGTTTGGCTAGAGCGCCGGCATCAAAGGTGGCGTGCTCGCCATCGATCCATGATTCAAACCAAGGCCAGATCGGAGTGCCGACCAATGAGAGCAACACCGCTCCAGCAGCCAGCACATAGAGCGGCACCAGCATGATCGCCGCACTCTCATGCGGATGAGAAATCCCGGGTTTGCGCGGTGTGCCAAAGAATACGAGCAGCGCCTGGCGTGTCATATAGAATGCGGTAAGCAGGGCGGCGGTGGCAGCTAGCAGAAACGGCCCCATACCTCCCGGCCAGGCTTGGGCGCTGTGAAGGATCGCCTCCTTGCTCCAGAATCCGGAGAAAACAAACGGGAAGCCCGAAAGCGCCATCATGCCTACCGCATACGCGATGAATGTTTTCGGCATCGCCGCACGCAGCCCGCCCATTTTGCGGATGTCCTGTTCTTCGTGGCATCCGTGAATCACCGAGCCAGCGGATAGGAAGAGCAGTGCTTTGAAAAACGCGTGGGCGATCAAGTGGAACATCGCGGCCGCCACACCGCCGGTGCCGAGGGCTACCATCATGAAACCAAGTTGCGAAACCGTCGAGTAGGCGAGGATGCGCTTGATGTCGGTTTGCGCCAGAGCGACCAGCGCCGCGTAAAGCGCAGTGATTCCTCCGATCCACGCGCAGGCTGTTAGAGGAGCCGTCAACCCACCGCCGTTGGCGAAAATCGGATGGGTGCGGGCCACCATGAACACGCCAGCGGCTACCATCGTCGCAGCGTGGATCAGCGCGGACACCGGAGTCGGACCTTCCATGGCATCGGGCAACCACGTGTGCAACGGTACTTGCCCGGATTTCCCCATCGCACCGACCAACAATAGCAGCGAAGCCGCCGCAGAAACCGTTAGCCCGCCGATCGTCGTGGTGCCCGCCAACGAGGTGAGCGCGCCGGATTCCAGCAAACCGTGGCCGTTGTCATAAAAAAGCAGCGTGCCGGATTGGCAGTTGAGCCAGATCAAACCAAGGAAAAACGCCATATCACCGACACGGGTGGTGATGAATGCTTTCTGCGCGGCAGCGGCGGCGGAAGGTTTTTCGTAATAGAAACCGATGAGCAGATACGAGGCGAGACCGACAAGTTCCCACGCGATGAAAAGAAGCAGCAGGCTGTTAGCGAGAACCACCATCAACATCGCGCCGCAGAACAGGGATAGGAATCCGAAGAACCTGCCGAAACGCGGTTCATGATGCATGTATCCGAGGCTGTAGATGAAAATCCACAACGCCACGAATGTCACCATCGCCGCCATCGCCGCGCTCATCGGATCGAGCAGCAGGCCGACCTTTATCGCCACATCGCCAAAAGTGAACCATGGAAGGACAGTCGCCACCAGGGGTTCCCCCTCGGACGGAGCCAACGCGCACACCAACGCGCCAAGCGCGATCAAACAAGAAACGAACAAAGCACCGATCGCCAGCTTGGAAGCGGCGCGGCCACGTCCGTTAGGCAGGAATGCGATGATGCCACCCGCTAATAATGGTAACAGCGGCACCCACCAAAGCAGGCAGGGAAGATAAGGTTTAAGTGCTTCAGCCATGGAGGGAATCAAGACGGTTGAGGTCGGTCGAACGGGTGTGGCGGAAAACCATCAGGATGATGGCCAGACCCACGGCGGCTTCGGCGGCGGCAATGGCGATGGAGAAAAGCACAAACATCGGCCCGGTGAGCTCTGGATCGGGCGGGCCATAACGCCAGAAGGCGATGAAGTTGATATTGGCCGCATTGAGCATCAGCTCGATGCCGACGAGAATCAGGATCGCATTGCGGCGGGTCAGCACGGCGAAGAGACCGAGCGTGAATAGGACCGAGGAAAGCGTGAGCAGCAGGGCGAGCGGCGTCATTTTTCGGAAGGGGTTAGCTGTTTTTTACCGGGTTCGCGGGCGAGCAGCGCGGCACCAATCATCACGGAGGTCAGCAGCACACCCATAGCGATCACCGCAGGGGCATGCGTGGTGAAAAGAATTTCTCCTAACCGTTCGACAGGAAGTGCGGGAGCATCGGTAACATTGGAATCTGTGAGGGGCATGCGTGAAACCGAAGTGCCCAGCACAATCAAAACCGGCAGCGTGCAGACAAGACCGATAGCCAGCGATTCCGGACGCCTTATCAACTCCTCCGCCTCGTCCCCGGGGCGGGTGATGAGCAGCGAGAAGACAATCAGCACAGCCACCGCACCGACATAGACCATGAACTGGACAAGGCCGATGAAATGCGCCCCGACTACCAGATAGAGCACGGCATTCAAAGCGAGCATGAGCGCCAGAAGCAGTGCCGCATGGACAGGACGGGCTTTCCACACCGCACCGAGAGCAGCGATGAGGATTACAGACGTTAGAACAAGGAGCGGAATCATTCGGCGAAGTGGTAGTGACGGTTTGCAGGAGCGAGACGCCGATTAAAGATAACCGTGAGAATGACCCAGGGAATCAACAGAAGTGGTCCGGTGACAAGCCACGCCACCGCTCCCCTGCCCGTGAAATGCCAGATCGCGGCGGCAGGCAATGTGACGAGCGCCATCGGGACCAAGCAGAGCCATGCAAAGCGCATGAGTTGGTCGATGCGCACCCGTGGAAACGTCCCGCGAATCCATAGGAAAGACATGATGATCACCGCGAGTTTCGCGAAGAACCAGATCCAGGAAGGCACGAAATCAAGACCCGGCAGCGGGGCCTGCCAGCCACCGAGAAACAAGGTTATCCCCAAGCCACTGATCGCAAAAAGCCCGAGGTATTCGCCCATGAAAAAGAGGGCATATTTGAAGCCCGAGTATTCCGTCATGTGACCGGCGACGATTTCCGACTCACCTTCCGGCAGATCGAACGGGCAGCGGTTCGCCTCGGCCAGGGCGGCGATGTAAAAAACGATGCCAGCGAGCAATCCCCACGGCGTGAAAATGTTCCACGCCGGAATGAATCCGAGATGAAAGCCCGATTGTTTCTCTACCAACTGCGGCAGTGAGAGCGAACCGGACACCATGACCACACCGAGCGACGAAATGATCAGCGGCAGCTCGTAGCTCACCATCTGTGAGATCGCCCGCATCGCGCCGAGCATGGGAAATTTCGATCCACTCGCCCAGCCTGCCATGAATATCGAGACCTCTGTCATCGCGCCGACCGAGAAGAAAAATAACAGCCCGAGTTCCAGCGGCACCGGCGTCCATTCGCGACCGTATGGCAGCACGCCAAGAGCAAGAATCGCGGGCAACACGATCATGACAGGAGCTGACAAGTGCAACAGCCACTCGGCTTTGGTGGGCACGATATCCTCCTTGGTCAGCATCTTAATGCCGTCCGCAACCGGTTGCAGGATGCCGAACCAGCCCGCGCGGTTCGGGCCGATGCGGTTCTGGATACGTGCCAGCGTTTTTCTCTCAATCAAGGAGAGCAAGGCAAAGCCACCGGCGAAAACCCCCACCACCGTGGAGGCGGCGACAACAAATCCAGCGATCAATACCAGCCATTCAGGCGCACCGATCCAAATGAGCAACTGTTCCACCAGTCGCTGCGGCAGGCGTGGCAGCAACTCGGGAGACCAGAGTGGCGGATTGGTTGATAGACTTTCCAACATGCTCATTCGGATGCCTCCTTTTCTTTGGCTTTTGCCAGTTTTGCGGCTGCGGTCGCGGCTTTCTTCTCTTCGTCCGCCTTACGCTTTGCGAGGACTTCAGACGCCTGCTCGGGTCGGAGTTTCATGTGGTAGTCCGCAGACTTGGAAAGCCGGTCGAGACCGAAAAGCAATCCACCGAATCGGTCGTCGGTGCTCATTTCATACTCGCCGTCCATGTAGATGGAATCGAACGGACAAACCTCGGAGCAGATGCCGCAGTTCATGCAAACGGAGAGATCGATATCAAAAACCTTCGGGCGCTTGAGCGACTTCCCGTTCTCATCACGGTCGAGCACGATGTAGATGCACTGCGGCGGACACTCGTTTTCACAGATCGAGCAAGCCGTGCAGCGCAGCCCGGCAACGGGGTCGTTGCCATCGTAACAGAGGAATGGGAAATTGCGGAAATTCGGGCTGATTGGCGCACGCTCCTCAGGATACTGGATCGTGGTCATGCGCTCCTTTTTGTAGAAGCTCTCGATCATATTGCGACCGGACACCACGAGTCCTTGGAACAAACCGAGACCTGGTAGAATCATTTTCACCGGTCCACCTCCCCTAACACGATGTCCACACTGCCCAAGATCACGACGACATCCGCAAGGTCCAGACCGAGGCACATGTCTTCCAGCAGAGTCAGATTGATGAAACTCGGTGGACGGACACGGTAACGATAAGGACTGGTCGTGCCATCGCTGATCAGATGGAATCCGAGTTCGCCTTTCGGTCCTTCAATCCGGCCATAGGCTTCCCCGACCGGTGCCTTGAAGTTGCGCAATTTGGCTTTCGGATGGATGTAGGCACCTTCCGGCAACCGGTTGATCGCTTGACGCAGTATTTTCAACGACTCTCGCATCTCAAGGAAACGGATCATGATGCGGTCGTAGCAATCGCCTCTTTCGCCTAGCGGAACTCGGAAATCAAAACGCTCGTAGATACCGTATGGCTCCACTTTGCGGATGTCGTAGTTCACCCCCGCCGCGCGCAGCATCGGGCCGGTGATGCCGCCGTTGATCAGAACCTCCTTCGGCAATGCGCCGATATCCTGCGTGCGGGCTAACAAAATTTCATTTCCGACGAGGAACTTCTCCATCTCATCAAGGAAGGGTCCGTATTCATCGACGAGTTTGCCGACTTTCGCAGCCCAACCCGCAGGCAGATCGTTGCGGCAGCCGCCGAAACGCATGAAATTCCCCATCATCCTCGCACCGGTGAGTTCTTCAAACAGATCAAGGATTTTCTCCCGCTCCCGGAAGGCATACATCAGCGCTGATCCCCATGCTCCCATGTCGCCGAGGATAAATCCGGCGAACGCGGTGTGGTTGATCAATCGCGTGAGTTCACCCAGAATGACGCGCATGTATTCGGCGCGTTCGGGCACCTCGATACCGGCGAGTTTTTCCACCGCATGGGCGTAGGCCCAGTTGTTTGTAAGCGGGCAGATATAATCGAGGCGATCCGTGTAGGGCATCGATGCCAGATAGCTCAGACTTTCACCGATCTTCTCGTGATTGCGGTGGAGGTAGCCAAAAACAGGCTTGAGGCTCACCACGGTTTCGCCATCGAGCACCACATTCATGCGGAACACCCCATGAGTGGACGGATGCTGCGGGCCTAACGAAACACGCAACATTTGGTCGTCGTCCGACGCAGGGTCGAGAACCGGCGATGATGGAAACATGGATGGATCGGAAATCATGGCGCGGCCGGGTAATGCGCTTTGGCGTGCTCCAACACGGCTGCATGTGGAGTGGGTTCGTATTCGTAATCGTCCGGAGCGACGTAGTCCTTGCGCATCGGGTGATCGATAAACTCATCCCACATCAGGATGCGGCGAAGGTCGGGATGGCCTGTAAAATCGACGCCGTAGAGGTCGAAAATCTCCCGTTCCTGAAACTCGGCACTTCGATATACGGAAACGACGGATGGAATCTGGACCAGTTTGTCGCGATCCGCGGTGCGGGCGCGCAGCACCAGCGGCCCGATCCGGAGCGAGGTGGAATAGAGGTGATAGATCACTTCAAGAAATCCTTCGGTGGCAGAAGTCCCCTCCTCGTCTAAAACGGCCACGGCATTGGCTTTGGCAGCATCCAGCCAATCGACGCCGGTCACGTTAGAAAGCAGATCGAACTTGAGTGTATCATGAAGGAAACGACAGACATCAAGCAGGCAGCCGCCACTGACGAGCAGTGAATGTTGCGCGGAAGGCCCCGGGTTTTTACAAAGTGAAATCTCGGCGTTTGGCAATACCTCCCGCAAGCGACTGAGAATTGTTGCGGTCTCCGCGATCATTTCACACCTCCTTCACGGATCACCGTGGGCGGATTCCAGATTTCGCGGTTTGCCGTGGGCTCGAGATCGTGCGGGCCGAAATCCGGCACAGGAAACGATGGAGTGCCATTGGCATCCGCGTGGCGGGCGCGATGTTTTCCTATCAGTTTCTCCTTCGCGATCTTGTTACGCAGGGTCATCAAACCTTCCAACAAAGCCTCGGGTCGTGGCGGACATCCGGGAATGACGACGTCCACAGGGATGAAACGATCAATCCCCTTGAGCACATTGTAGCCATCCTTGAAAGGACCACCGGAAATCGCGCACGCCCCCATGGCGATGACATATTTCGGCTCGGCCATCTGATTGTAGAGACGCACGACCTGCGGGGCCATCTTCTTGGTCACCGTGCCAGCGACGATCATCAGATCCGCTTGGCGCGGCGACGGGCGGAAGACCTCGGCCCCGAAGCGGGCCATGTCGTATTTCGCCATGGTGGCGGCGATCATTTCAATCGCGCAACAGGCGAGCCCGAACTGGAGCGGCCAAAGCGAACTGGAGCGGCCCCAGTTGATCAACTGCTCAAAGGAGGTGACATGCACGCCCTGCGATTTCAGGTCTTCAGCATGATTGGAATCAATCGCCATGATAGGTCAGGTCAGGTTTGGATTTTACGCGCCAGTTGAGAAGTCCCTTGCCCCACGCCCAGACCAGCCCTTCCGCCAAGAGCAGCAGGAAAAGCATGGCCACCAGGAACGAACCGACCGTTAGTTTCAGGAAAGCGACCGCGAATGGCAGCAGAAAGACGGTTTCCACATCGAAGAGCAGGAACAAGAGCCCGAACAAATAGTATTGCGAGTGGAAGCGCGTCTGCCGCCCGGCCAGAGGATCCACACCACATTCGTAGAGGGCGTTCTTATCCTTGCCGCGTTTGATCGGCGTGAAAAACGTCATCCATACCCTAGCCAGCACCAGCGACCCGATAGGGACCGCTAGGGCTACTCCGAAGAATATCAGAATTGGAAGGTAGGGATGGTTCATGCTTACATCAGACTTTCCAGAGTTGCAGGACACGAAGATAGTTCGCGCGTTCGAAGACGCTTGGATCCGGGCAATGTTGCAGACTCATGCTGCCGCGCATTTGCCCGACGGAATCATACTCGTGATCCTCGAGCCAATGGCGCAGACCGTTGATCAGACTGCCGATGTGGGTAGGTCCGTATTTCAACAAACAGGAGACCACCTGCACGACACTTGCTCCGCTCATGATCGCCTTGATGATGTCCTCTACGGTGTGCACGCCACCGCTGACCGCGATGTCCGCCTTGAGGTGGCCGTGGAGAATCGCCGCCCAGCGCAGACGCAAACGCAGCTCGGTGGAGTTCGAAAGATCGAGACGGTGTGTCGCTTCGAGTTCCTCGATATTGATATCAGGTTGATAGAAGCGATTAAAAAGAACCACGCCGGCTGCCCCCATCCCGTCCAGCTGTTTGGCGAAATGACCGGGTGATGAGAAGAAAGGGGAAAGTTTCACCGCCACGGGAATGGTCACGGCTTCCTTCACCGCTTGAAAAATCTCAAGCGTGCGATTCTCCACGGCGACTCCCGGTTCGTCCGGAGCGGTGGCGATGTAATAGACGTTGAGTTCGAGCGCATCGGCACCGGCCTGTTGAATGAGGCGGGCGTAGTCGATCCAACCACCCTGACTCACGCCATTGAGCGAACCAATGACCGGGATTTCAACCGATTCCTTGATGCGGGAAATCTGGTCGAGATAGCAGTCCGGCCCGAACGCATAATCCTCCATGTGAGGGAAATAGGAAACCGCTTCGGAGAAGGACTCCGCAGGGTTTTCCGTATGGGCGAACTCCGCAATCTGATCGTTGGTGATCTGCTCTTCAAAGAGCGAATGCATCACGACGGCAGCAGCACCGGCGTCTTCCAAACGCCGCACGTTGTCGAGCTGATTGACCAAGGGTGAGGCACCGGGCATCACCGGATTTTTCAGAGGCAGACCTAGATAGGTAGTGGCAAGTTCCATGGTGATCAGGCGTTAGGAGCGGTGGTTTCGGATGGCGCGGCGGTCTCCGTGACGGCAGCCATTTTTTGATAGAGAGCGAAGCGTTCCTTCACGGAATCCGCTGCCATCTGCTGGAGCATCGCAGAACGTTCCGGGTTGATGCGTTCCAACATCTGGAATCGGGTCTCGTTGCTGGTGAAGTCTTTCAGCGAACCTTTAGGCGCACTGGAATCGAGCTTCATCGGGTTTTCCCCCTTGTCAGCGCGGCGCGGATCGAAGCGGAACAGCGGCCAGTAACCGCAAGCGACGGCGCGCTTTTGTTGTTCGAGC
Organism: Verrucomicrobiales bacterium; assembly: GCA_038204755.1. GTDB lineage: Bacteria > Verrucomicrobiota > Verrucomicrobiia > Verrucomicrobiales > Akkermansiaceae > Luteolibacter. The sequence continues at coordinate 14,068 of JBBRCO010000002.1, read as the reverse complement.
CCTTGCGACAAGCTATACCCGTGGGCGACACAGTGGCTGTAGGCGATGATCAGCGATGGCCCGGGATAGCTCTCCGCTTCGCGCAGGACCGAGACGGTGTGCCCGTCCTTCGCTCCCATCGCGACACGGGCGACGTAAACCGAACCGTAGGTGGTGGCGATCAGGGCGAGGTCTTTTTTCGGCAGGGCCTTTCCCGCCATACTGAACTTCGCGACCGCGCCGAGCGGTGTGGACTTCGATTGTTGACCTCCGGTGTTAGAGTAAACCTCTGTATCGAGCACCAGGATGTTCACGTTTCTGCCAGAGGCGATCACATGGTCGAGTCCACCGAATCCGATATCGTAGGCCCATCCGTCGCCACCGATGATCCACACGCTCTTATCCACAAGGTAGTCCGCGATTTGATCGAGGGTGCGGGCATCGCTGGTGGAAACACCTTTCAGGGCACTGCGCAGGGCGATCACCCGTTCACGTTGGGCATTGATACCGGCTTCGGTCGTTTGATCGGCTTCGAGGATGGAGGTGACGAGATCATCTCCTAACACACCAGCCTGACCACTGAGCAGGACGCTGGCGAAAGCGCGCGATTGGTCGAGGCTGGCTCGCATGCCAAGACCGAATTCCGCGTTGTCTTCGAAGAGCGAGTTCGCCCATGCAGGGCCGCGTCCGCATGCATCGGTGGTGTATGGAGTGGTTGGCAGGTTACCGCCATAGATCGACGAGCATCCGGTGGCGTTTGCCATGAGCAAACGGTCACCGTAGAGCTGGGTTAGAAGTTTCAGATAGGGAGTTTCACCGCAACCGGAACAGGCACCGGAGAACTCAAACAGCGGACGCATGAACTGGGTGGTCTTCACGTCATCGCGCAGCATCGCACGGTCCGGATCGGGTAGATCGAGGAAAAACGCGAAGTTCTCGCGCTCGGCATCGCGCAGCGGGATTTGCGGCACCATGTTGAGTGCCTTGCGGCTCGGGTTACTCTTGTCCTTGGCGGGGCAGACCTGCACGCAGAGTTGGCATCCGGTGCAATCTTCGGCAGCGACCTGCAGGGAATAGAGCATGTTAGGATATTCGCGGGCCTTGAACCCGGTGGACTTGAAGGTGGCCGGTGCGTTCGCGAGGTGATCCGGGGTGAATATCTTCGGACGGATCGCGGCGTGCGGACAAACAATCGCGCACTTGTTACACTGGATACAAATGTCGGTTTCCCAAACCGGGATTTCCTCGGCGATGTTGCGTTTCTCCCATTGGGTGGTGCCGGTTGGCCAGGTGCCATCGACCGGGAACGCGCTCACAGGAAGCAAATCGCCCTTGCCGCCTAACATCATCGCTGTGACGCGTTGCACGAAATCCGGGGCGTTTTCGGGGACCAGCGGATTGAGGCGGATCGTTGAGTTAGGCGCATCCGGGTATTCGATTTTCACCAGATTTTCCAAGGTGCGGTCCACGGCTTCGTAGTTGCGCTGGACCACGGCGTCGCCGCGTTTGCCATAGGTTTTTTTAATCGCATACTTGATCGCGGCGATGGCCTCCTCCTTTTCAAGAACGCCGGAGATCGCGAAATAACACGTCTGCATGATCGTGTTGATGCGTCCGGCCATGCCACAATCGCGGGCCACGGTGCTGGCATCGATCGCGTAGAACGAAAGGTTTTTCAGGATGATCTGCTCTTGGATTTCACGCGGCAGACGGCCCCATGCTTCATGCGGGTCGCCCGGTGAGTTGAGGAGCAGAATGCCGCCGGGTTTCGCGTAATCGAGCACGTTCACCTGGTGGAGAAGGTCGAAACGATGGCAGGCCACAAACTCCGCGCTGCGGATCAGATAGGTCGAGCGAATCGGCGCGGGGCCGAAACGGAGGTGGGAAACGGTCATCGCTCCCGACTTTTTCGAGTCATAGACGAAGTAGCCTTGCGCGTAGTTATCCGTGCCTTCACCGATGATCTTGATGCTGTTTTTGTTAGCGCCGACGGTGCCGTCCGAGCCCAGTCCGAAGAAGACCGCTTGCTTCACACCGGCCGGGACGACTTCGAATTCAGGATCATAGTCGAGAGACAGGCCGGTGACATCGTCGTTGATGCCGACGGTGAAAACCTGCTTTGCCTGTGGTTTCGCGAGTTCATCAAACACCGCCTTGACCATGGCGGGCGTGAATTCCTTGGAGCCGAGTCCATAGCGCCCACCGATCAAGCGGATCGCCTGCGTATCCTTCATCAAGCCAGCGACCTCCGCCTGGCGGAGAGCAGCGGAAACATCGACAAAAAGTGGATCGCCCAGAGCGCCTGGCTCTTTCGAGCGGTCCAGCACGGCGATGGATTTCACGGTTTTTGGCAGGGTGGCAGCAAAGTCCGCAACGGAGAACGGGCGATAGAGACGCACCTTGACCACACCGGTTTTGTGGCCGTTCTCATTCATCCAAGCGACCGTTTCCGCGACCGCTTCTCCGCCGGAACCCATGATCACAATCACACGATCGGCTTCGAGATCGCCTTCATAATCGAATGGCTTGTAGGCACGTCCGGTTTGCGTGGCGAATGCGTCCATCGCTTCTTTCACCATGCCTGGAAGTCGGTCGTAGTAGGTATTCCCGGCCTCGCGGGCTTGGAAAAATGCATCGGGGTTTTGCGCGGTGCCACGGATGGCTGGCTTGTCCGGAGTGAGGGCGCGATCGCGGTTTGCGCTGATGCACTCGTTATCCATCAGGGCGCGGAGATCATCGTCGCTCAGCAGGGCGATTTTCGAAACTTCGTGCGAAGTGCGGAAGCCGTCGAAAAAATGAAGGAATGGAATTCGCGAACGCAACGTGACCATTTGTGAGATCACCGCCGTGTCCTGTGCTTCCTGGACGGAGCCGCCGCAGAGCATCGCGAATCCGGTTTGGCGACAAGCCATCACATCCGAGTGGTCACCGAAAATGCTCAGCGCATGCGTCGCAAGGGCGCGGGCGGTGACGTGAAGACAGAATGGGATCAACTCACCCGCGATTTTATACATGTTCGGGATCATTAACAAGAGACCCTGAGAACAAGTGAAAGACGCACTGAGCGAACCCGCTAACAGAGCTCCGTGAAGCGCACCCGCAGCACCGCCTTCGGATTGCATCTCCAACACACTCGGCACCGCACCCCACAGGTTCTTCTTACCGCCCGCAGACCATTCATCGGCGAACTCAGCCATCGGAGAGGACGGGGTGATCGGATAGATCGCGAAAAATTCGTTCAAACGATAGGCCACCGAGGCGACCGCTTCGTTGGCATCAAGCGTGCCCATTGCGGGTTGGAGATTTGCTTTCACGCCCCCCATAGACACTTAAATTCGCCCGAGTTCCACAAAGTGCATGATATGAGGCTATTATAGCAAATTCCGCACAGCCTGATACGGATCAGGTGCTAGCGTCCTGTCCGAAGGGGGGATTCTCGCTCGGCGTTTGAAACCAATCCGCAATCCGCAATCTCCAATCAACTCTCGAGGAGAAGTCTGTTGCCATTAACAACAAAGTTCTCCGCGACGGTCACCCATCGTTGGCAGCTATTCGCTTGAGCATGGAACAGATGCTGTCGGAGTTGGTGCGGCAATCTTCGGTCTCGTCCAAACCATCATCGGTTCGCGGTTTCGTTCTGGTGATTGGATTCGAGGTGATGGCAGCAAAGGGGAGGTTCGTTTCGGTGAAGTCCGGGGCGGTGGCGTGAACCCCAGATGAGCCATCCGGTGGAACTCAGAATTTCCCATCGCTTTTCCAACGGCTCCGTTTATTTTCCAGCCATGACATCCGGCATGGAAAATTCCCATCGGGATCACTGGCTTTGCCGCGCGAAGCAGGTATCGCGGCGGGTGAATCTGGGCTGGTGGCTGGAGGCGCTGTCGGCACCGTTGTTGATCGTGGCGATGCTCGGGGCGTGCGGATTTCTGCTGGCGAGGCGTGAGTTTCCGGAAATCCCGCGCTGGCAGATGATGGCGGCGGCCGGTGGCGCTGTATTACTGCTAGGGCTGATCTGCTGGGCGTGGGTGATGCGGAAATTTGAAAAGCCGGAGCAATCGCTGGTGCGGATCGAAGCCAGCATGCGGATGCGGAATGCCCTGTCTGCGGCGAGCGCGGGAGTCGCGCCGTGGCCGCAGCCGGTGAAGGCGGTGGATGCCGGACTGGCGTGGCAGTGGTCGCGGTTGCTGGTGCCGCCGTTAGGAGCTTTGGCGCTGCTGGCGGCGGGATTGCTGATTCCGATATCGGCACGGAGCAAGGATGGACCGTCGGCACCGGACGAACCGCAGGCGTGGAAGCAGATCGGCGCGGAGCTGGACAAGCTGACGAAGGAGGAGGTTGTCGATGAAAAATATCTGGAGGACACGCGCAAGCGGCTGGAGGAGCTGAAGGCGCAGGAGGAGGAACAATGGTTCAGCCACTCGTCGCTGGAAGCCACGGATTCCCTGAAAAAATCCCACCGCGCGGAGACAGACCGTGTCGAGCGCGAGCTGGGCCGTGCGGAAAAGGCGCTGGCAAACATCGGGAAAAACGCCGGAGCCGCCAGCCAGGCGGAGAAGAACAAGATGATGGAGGAGTTCGACCAAGCGCTCCAAGGCCTTCAGAACGGCGCGATGAAGCCGAACCCGAAACTGCTGGAACAAATGAAGGGCCTCGATTTGAAAGACATGGCCAAACTCAACCCCGAGCAGATGCAGCAGCTCCGTGAAAATTTGAAGAAAAACCAGGAAGCCATGAAAAACGGCAAGGGCCAGGGTGAGGGTGAGGATTGGTCCGACGAACTTCTCGCCGGGGATGGTGACCAGGACGGAAATGGCAACGGTGAGGGCGAAGGAGAGGACGGCAAAGATGGCAACGGCAATGGAAAAGGCGGAGTGAACCGCGGACCCGGCCATGCGCCAGGCGTGTTGGGGGCTCAGAAGGACGCGGTGGAAACCGGCAAACTCACCGGTCTCGAAGCGAAGGATCTTTCCCGCTCCACTCCGGGCGATTTGCTCGAACTTCAGGACGGCGAGCATGATGTGGAGCACTCAGCATCAAGTGTTTCCAAGGGCGGAAACACCGACGCCACCGGCAAGGGCGGCGACCGGGTCTGGCGTGATTCGCTCGATCCGGCGGAGCAAAGGGCGCTCAAGCGTTTTTTTGAATAATCCGACTTCTAATCGGCAGATTTTTTTATCGTGCCTTCCCGGCCTGCCCTGCTTCACTTCCCCCGCCTTTGCGATGCCGGAAAACTCCTCTGAAGATACCTTGTTGTTGGTCGATCCCGATTTGGATTTTCTGGATTGGGCCACGAAACATCTCTCCGCCAAGGGTCTGCGGGTGTTGCGCTGCGACAATGCGGCGAACGCGATCAAGGTCATCGAAAAAGCCTCCGTCAGCGTCGTCGTCGCGGCGATGGACATGGAGCCATTCGACGGCATGGAGCTGCTAGGCCGCATCATGCAGCAGAGCCCGCAGACGCTGGTGGTGCTGACCGCCGGTTTCCCGACGACCGGTCAGATCATCGAGGCCACCCAACGCGGTGCGCACGATGTTTTGCGCAAGGAGTCGCTGGCGTTCGAGCTCCGCCCCGTCGTCGAGTCCGCGCTTCAGACGCAAGAGGACCGCCGCAGCGCGGACCAGCCGTCCGCCGAGCTGCCGAAGCACGATGGCCGGGTGAAAATGATCGGTATTTCCCGCGCCTTGCAGGAAGTTTTTAAACTTGTCGGCCGCGTCGCCCGTTCGGATGCACCGGTTCTAATCGCTGGAGAAAGCGGCACCGGCAAGGAGCTCGTCGCCAAGGCCGTGCACGAATACAGCCCGCGCCGGCAGAAGGAAATGATCACCATCAACTGTGGTGCCATTCCGGAAAATTTGTTGGAGAGCGAGCTTTTCGGCCATGAAAAAGGATCGTTCACCGGAGCCATCGCCCGCCGCGCCGGACGCTTCGAACAAGCGGACGGCGGCACGCTTTTCCTGGATGAAATCGGCGACATGCCGCTCTCGATTCAGGTGAAACTGCTGCGTGTGCTCCAAGACGGATCGTTTTCACGGGTCGGCGCTAACGAAACCCTGACAACCGACGTCCGCATCGTGGCGGCGACCCACAAGAACCTCACCGAAGAAGTCGCCGCCGGGCGTTTCCGCGAGGACCTTTACTACCGGCTCAACGTCGTGGAAATCAAAATCCCCGCGCTGCGCGAGCGGCTGGAGGACATTCCATTGTTAGCCGAGTATTTCCTCCAGCGGATCACCAAAAAGAACGGCATGGCGCGCATCCGCATTTCCGCAGAAGCCGTCGCCACCCTGCAGGCGCACCACTGGCCGGGCAACGTCCGCGAGTTAGAAAACACCATCGCCCGCGCCTGTGCGCTCGCTTCGTCCAACATCCTCCTGCCAGCCGACATCCCGCTCGCCTCGGCACCGCGCAAGTCCACCGTCGGCTTCACCACCTCGCTCGATCAATTGATCAACGCCGCACCGACGGACCACGATCTGCTGGATTGGGTGAACCGGGAAATTTCCAAACGCATCCTCGAACGCGCCGATGGCGACCTCAAGGAAGCCTCGAAAACCCTCAATCTCGCCATTCCGGACCTTCGCAAACTGCTCGCGCAGAAAGACTGACATGCTCCATACCATCGATCATCCGCTCATCGCTGAAGAACTCACGCGGCTGCGCGATCCCGAGTGTCCTTCGCCGGAATTCCGCCAGCGCGTCCGGCGCATCGCATCGCTGATGGTCACGGCAGTCACGGCGAATTTGGAAACGACAGTCACCCAATGCACCACCCCGCTTGAAATCACCTCGGGCGTTAGGGTTTCCAAAGGCATCATCCTCGTCCCAGTCCTGCGCGCGGGACTCGGCTTTCTGGATGGATTTCTCGACCTCATCCCACAGGCCTCGGTGGCGCACATCGGCCTTGCACGGAATGAAAAAACGCTGGTCCCCGAGCCTTACTATCTGAAGCACCCGCCGTCGCTCGGAGAAAGTGACATCATTATTCTCGATCCGATGCTCGCCACCGGCGGCTCCGCGATCGAAGCGGTCCGCAGCCTGCGCGAGGTGGGCGCGAAATCGATCCGCTTCGCCTGCCTCGTCGCCGCACCCGAAGGCGTCACCGCTTTGGAAGACGCCTATCCGGATGTGCCGATCTACACCGCCGCGCTCGACCGCTGCCTGAACGACCGCGGCTACATCCTGCCGGGCCTCGGCGATGCGGGAGACCGCCTGTTCGGCACCTGCGGCTGACGCCGTGGTTTTACTGGCCATGGCGGTGACATGCTCTTAGGTTTTCCGCGTCCAATGAAGTCCTGGCCGCTTTTTTCCATCCTCCTGCTGGCATCGCAGTGCGCGCTGCATGGTCAGGGTTTGGCCGGGCTTCAGGAAAAGGGCGATGACGCACTCGCCAGCGGCCTGTGGGAAGTGGCGGAACTTCGTTTCCGCGAATGCCTCGCCGATCCAGCGCTGAAGGCGGATGAAAAACCCAAGATCGCACTCCGCCTCGCAGAATCCCTGATCCGCGCGGGGAAACCTGCAGAAGCGCTTGAGCTGCTGAGCCTGTCATTCGTCTCGAAGCATCCCGAGAGCTTGTTTTGGAAAGCCCAGGCCGTCGCCGGGACCGGCCGTTTCGCCGAGGCGGTGGAAATCTTTTCCCAACTGCTAGCGGAACCGAACGCACCCCACCGCGCGGAAGCCGGATTCTCCAAAGCGAGCCTGCAACTTTCACTCGGTAAATCCGATAGCGCGCTGGAGACGCTTTCCTCGCTCGTGGACGCCCCGGATCAGGAAACCGCCAACCGCGCCCGCCTGTTGGAGGTGGAAATCCTGCTCGACCTCGGCCGCCCGGCCGAGGCCCGCAAACTGATGCCCGCCACGGCTGATGTGGCGACCAGCGACCGACCGCTCGCCGCGTTTCTAGAGGCGAACCTGCTGCTCACCGAGCGCCGTATTTCCGAAGCTCTCACCGCTTTCCAGGCGCTCGTCGGCCAGCCGCAAGGACAGACGCTCGATCACTTTCACGCGGCGGCGATCGGTCTGGCGGACGCGCTGCAGGCGCAGGGCGATGCCGAAAGCGCGGCAAAATCCCTGCTAACTTTCATTCAGGATCACCCGGACTCGCCCGCACTGGAAGCGATGTTTGATCGGCTCCAACAGTGGCTGCCCGCGGTTCCGACGACGACCGATCCCGTTCTCGAACAACTCGACAAATGGATCACGCAGCCTGAGACCCCGGCGCTCGGCTTGATCGCGACTCTTCCATCGGATTCCGAATCGGCGGTCACTTCCGTGTGGTGGCCCAACGATGCGAATACGAGCGAACTGATCGCCTACTCGCTCTTCACCCGGGCGATCGGGCTGCACCGGATCGGCACGCCGGAAACGAAAGCGCAGTCCCGCCTGCTCATCACGCGTCTGCGTTTGGAATATGCAGACCATTTCCTCGCCAACCGCGCGCTCTATCAAATAGCCCGCTGGTCGCTGGACGACGGAGCTGTGGACCGCGCCTTCGCCCTGCTAGACACACTTCGCGAAACCGCGAAGTCCCCGATCCTCCGCGGCGAGGCGGCGTTTCTCGAAGCCCGCAGCGCCTACCAGAAGGGTGATGCGAAACTGGCGATCAAACTTTTCGACGAAGCCGCGTCCGCCCTACCTGACGGAGCCTCCAGTTCCGCTAGGCTCAACGCCGGAATCGCACGCCTCCGCAGCGGCGAGCCGCGAGGCGTCACCCTGATCCAACAAACCGGCAGCCCGAAGGACAAGGAACTCGAAACCGATCTGGAACTGGAACGCGCCCTTTCCACCACTCCGCCGGCGGATGCAAAAAAAGTGATCGAGGAGTTCATCGCGAAATACCCCGACCATCCGAGAACTTTCGAAGCCCGCCTCGCCGCTGCTGACGCCGCATTGACCAGCACCACGCCGGATCTCGCAGCCGCCCGCGCGCAGCTCGATGCGCTGGACGCAAAACCTGAATCCCTCGCCTCCCTACCGCCCGTCGGCATCGCCCTTGCCCGCCTGCGCATCGCCGATCTATCAAGAGAGTCCGCCGCGGCGATTGCCCTGGCCCGCTCGATCATCGATAACTATCCGACGGACCCGGCAGCCGCAGACGCCGCGCTGACGCTGGGGCGGAATCTTTTCGAAGCGAAGGACTACAATCCGGCCCGGTTGGTATTGGAAAAACTCGCCGCGTCCGATTCCGATCCCGGCCGTGCACAGGCGGCATGGCTCCTTGCCGCGCGCTCGGCGGCGTTGGTCGGCACGGTTTCCTCCAAAGAAGAAGCGCTCGTTCTGTTTGATAAGGCGATCGCCTTGCAAGGTCCGCTCGTTTCCATCGCCCGCCTGGAAAAGGCCGATCACCTGATCAAGATGTACCGCCTAGCGGAAGCGTCCACGCTGCTGCGAAAGTGGTTTGATTCGATGCCGAAAACGGATCCGCTGCGCCTGCCTGCCGGACTTTTGCTAGGCCAGGCGCTCTATTCACAGGGCAGCACCAGCCGGAATTCACTGGTGGAAGCGCTGGAAATCTACGATCAGCTCCTGCCTTACGCCGAGAAACATCCGGCGCTCGTCCACCGCTTGCAATACCTCCGCGGTCTCGCGTTGGAGCAATTGCCGGACCCGATAGATCCCGCGAAAAAGCGCGAGAGCCAGGCATTCGTTGCCTACTATTCCGTTCTCGAAACGCCGACGCCGCCGACCGAGTGGGAATATTTCGAGCTCTGCGGATTCAAGGCGCTGAGCCTGTTGGAAAAAGCCGGGCGCTGGCCCGCCGCCATTGCCACGGCGGAAAAAATCGCTTCATTCAAGGGGCCGCGCGCCGAAGAGGCCGCCACCCGTGCGAACCAGCTCCAGCTCAAGCACATGATCTACGAAGACTCCGCTCACTGATTCCCACCCGAACCATCACACCATGTTGAATCTTCTCGTCACAGGAAAGTCCGGCCGCATGGGCCAGGCCGTCATCGCAGCAGCCGCCGCGCAACCCGCCGTCGCCGTCACCGCCACCCACGATACCGGCGAGGATCTGGAAGCCGCGATTTCGATGGCCTCCTGCGTGATCGATTTTACGATCCATTCGTTCACCACGCCGTTAGTGGAAGCCGCTTTGAAACACGGCACCCGCCTCGTCATCGGCACCACCGGCCATACCGACGAGGAGCGCGCCGTGATTTACGAAGCAGCGAAAATCATCCCTATTGTCTATGCGTCCAACTACTCCGTCGGCGTGAACACCCTGTTCTGGCTCACCCGCCAGGCGGCGCGCATCCTCACGCAGGACCGCTTCGACATCGAGGTGACGGAAATGCATCACAAGCACAAGATCGACGCTCCCTCAGGAACGGCGCGCACGCTGTTGGAGATCCTCAACGAGGAAACCGGCACTTCCTACAAGGAAGACATCGCCCACGGCCGCTTCGGCAACATCGGCCCGCGCAAGCCCCGGGAAATCGGCATGCACACGCTGCGCGGCGGCGATGTCGTCGGCGACCACACGGTGCTCTTCGCCGCCGATGGCGAGCGCTTCGAGCTCACCCACAAGGCGTCGTCGCGAATGACCTTCGCCTCCGGTGCCGTCCGCGCCGCGCTGTGGCTGGAGGACAAGCCAACCGGCCTCTACGACATGCAGGACGTGCTCGGCCTGAAATGATTTCCCAACATTTGCTAACATTCTCATGAGCCCGATCCGACTTTTACCCGTGCTGCTCGCACTGACCGCCTGCCAGCCGCCCGAACAGGAAACCAAATCCGCTCCCGAGATTCCCGCGGAGCAGCCGCAGACGGACGGAAAGGCCTCGGTGGTGCGCATCAACTCGACCCAGCAGTCGTGGAACGCCGGACAGCCGTGGGAGAAAAATCCGCCGAACCGCCGCCGCGCGCTGGCGGCCATCGTCGGTCCGCAGCAGGTGATCACCACGTCCGAACTCATCGCGGACTCGACCTATCTGGAATTCGAATCGACGGACGGCACGAAGTTCGCGCAGGCCCAGGTCATCGCCGTGGACTACGAGGCGAACCTGGCCTTGTTAGGGCCGGCGGATGAAAAGGAAGGCAACGCGTTGTTTGAAAAGTCCGTTCCGCTGGTGCTCACCGAGCCACCGAAGATCGGCCAGACGCTGGATATGCTTCAGGTGGAGGAGAACGGCCAGGCGATCCTGACGCCCGGCACGCTTCAGAGCATCGATGTGACCTCGAACTTTCTGCCCGGCCAGAGTTTCCTGACCTACATGGTGAAGGCATCAATGCAGAGTGCGACCAGCAGTTTCTCGCTGCCGGTGCTGAAGGAAGGCAAGCTCGCCGGGGTGCTGATCAGTTATAATTCGAAGGACCAGATCTGCGATGTCGCGGCGACCGATATCGTGAGCCGCTTTCTCAAGGAGGCGTCCGGTGGAAATTACAAGGGCTTCCCCAGCCTCGGCATTTCCATCGCCCGGACCGAGGACAACTCGTTCCGCCAGTGGCTCAAGCTCAGCGACGAGCAGGGCGGCCTCTACGTCCGCAGCGTCCGCAAGGGCGGCGCGGCCGATACCGCGGGAATCCGGAAAGGCGACGTGCTGCTGGCGGTGGACGGACACGCCATCGACCGCCGCGGGTTCTATCAGCACCCGAACTACGGCAGCCTGTCGTGGGGCAATCTGATCCGTGGTGAAAAATTCACCGGCGACGTCATCACTCTATCAATGTTGCGCGAGGGCAAGCCTCTGGAGGTGAAGGCGACGCTGACACGCGAGGAGGAAGGTTCGCGGCTGGTGGCGAACTACAACTTCGGCAAGGCTCCCAATTTCCTGGTCAAGGGCGGGCTGGTGTTTCAGGAGCTGTCGCGTCCGCTGCTGGAGTCCTTCGGCGAGGACTGGGCCACCCGCGCTCCGCTGAATTTCCTGGATGCCCTTGAGAATCCGGAAAAATACGAAGGCAAGGTGGAGCGCATCATCTTCCTCAGCGGATCGATCCCGACGCCGGCGACGGTGGGCTATGAAAGCCTGCGCAATCTCATCGTCCGCAAAGTGAATGGGAAGGAAATCAGGAACATGAAGGACTTGGTGGGCGCGTTCAAAGGCAACCTGGGCGAGCAGCATTCCATCGAGTTTGCGGAGGAGGATTTCACCATCTATCTGGACGAGGCGGTTTCGACCGCAGTGGACAATCAGCTTTTGAAGCGTGGGATCACGAGGCTTTCGCGGGCGGAGTGAGGGTGTCTCCGCATGGCGTCCATTCCTTGAGTGCGTCATCGTGCGCCCGGCTAACGAAAATCCCCGGCGCTGCTGGAGCGCCGGGGATTTCGTTTGGAGGCTATCAGGCGGATCAGCCGGGGATCAGGTCCTTCACGGCGTCTCGCTCTTCCTTGAGCTCGGCGATGGTGGCGTCGATTTTCTCCTGGCTGAAGGCGTCCACCGGCAGGCCTTGGACGATTTCCCATTTGCCGTTTTCGATCGTGCGGATCGGGAAGGAGGTGATGAGGCCTTTTTCAATGCCGTAGGAGCCATCGGAGCAAACGGCGACGGAATGCCAATCACCGGCGGGAGTCGGGGTGATGAGGCTTTTCACCGTGTCGAGCGCGGCATTTGCGGCGGAGGCGGCGGACGATGCGCCACGGGCCTTGATGATGGCGGCACCGCGTTGTTGGACGGTGGAGATGAAATCGCCCTTGAGCCACTCAATGTGCGAGATGACGTCGGTGGCGGCGCGGCCTTGGATCTTGGCGTGGGTGAAATCCGGATACTGGGTGGCGGAGTGGTTGCCCCAGATGGCGAGGTTGGTGACCTTCGACTGATGGACGCTGGCTTTTTTGGCGAGCTGGCTTTTCGCGCGGTTTTCATCGAGGCGGGTCATGGCGAAGAAGCGGTCCTTCGGCACGCCTTCCGCGTTGCTCATGGCGATGAGGCAGTTGGTGTTGCAAGGGTTTCCGACGACGAGCACGCGGACGTCCTTGGCGGCGTTACGGGCGATGGCCTTACCCTGGCCGGTGAAGATCTTACCGTTGATGCCGAGCAGGTCGGCACGTTCCATTCCGGCCTTGCGCGGCACGGAGCCGACGAGCAGACACCAGTTAGCGTCCTTGAATCCTTCGTTGAGATCGGCGGTGCCGATGACGTCATTGAGCAGCGGGAAAGCGCAGTCATCGAGCTCCATGATCACGCCCTGCAGTGCTGGCAGGCCGGGCTCGATCTCGATCAGCTTGAGGTTGACCGGTTGGTCCGGGCCGAAAACGAAGCCGGAAGCGATGCGGAAAAGGAGGGCATAGCCGATCTGGCCGGCGGCGCCCGTGATGGAAACGGTGATTGGTGCTTTCATAGGATTTAAACGAATCGCCGGGAAACTAGGGAACCCCGCAGACAAGGTCAACCGACGGATTTGACAAATACGGGTTATCCCATGAAATGCGGCGTTTTTCAGAATGAAAGCGAGCTGCGGGCGGACGCAAATCGCGGCCAATCTTCAAATCAGGCTTCCCGGAGCCTGATCGCGGCGTTTTACTCCCTCCATGATCGACATGTTGGTGCGCTTGTATGACCTGCCGGATTCCGCCGGAATTTATCATGCTGTGGCGGAAAAAGGCGTCACCCTGCGCCGGGCGCGGGCGTTTGAAAAGCACACCGTGGCCGCCTTTGCAACGGAGCATTTTTCGCCGAAATGGATCAGCGAGGTGGAGGTCGCGCTCAGCCGCCAACCGATCACCTGCTTCATTGCCACGCGGGAAAAGCAGATCCTCGGCTTCGCCTGCTACGACACGACGATGCGCGGATTTTTCGGGCCGACCGGTGTTTTGGACAGCGCCCGCGGGCTGGGTTTGGGAAAAGCGCTGCTCTTCAAAGCGCTGGAAGGCATCCGCGATCTCGGGCATGCCTACGCGATCATCGGCGGTGTGGGACCGAGGGAATTTTACGAGAAAAACTGCGGCGCAATTGAAATCCCCGGCAGCGATCCGGGAACTTACACGGATCTGCTGCCGTAGCGGCGCTAACCGGTCGCCGGTCGCCGGGTGATCGGGCTTTTAGGGGGGAAATAATGGGTACGCCGCGACCGGTGTTTTGGACAGCGCCCGCGGGCTGGGTTTGGGAAAAGCGCTGCTCTTCAAAGCGCTGGAAGGCATCCGCGATCTCGGGC
>JBBRCO010000001.1:0-87615 GCA_038204755.1 Verrucomicrobiales bacterium | reverse complement strand
GACGAGGGAATCTATCCGACGGGCAGGAAAGTAAGCGACCAGGAAATGAGCCAAATTAAACTTACGCGCGCCGAATTCCAGCCCGCATGGAATTACAAAATTTCACCAAAATGAGACATTTATTATTTCGCGAGTCCTAAGACGAACGCTACCTTCTTCCAAGGACATCGGTGGCATACTGTAACAATTATGTGATTGGCGGATGTATCGCATTTGCCTTAGCCTTATTGGATGAAATTCACCGAAATCGCATTCACCGTTTATCCTGCTGCCGATCTTTCCGAGTCCCGCACCTTTTACGAAGGGATCCTTGGCTTGAAACCGACTATGGTTTCATCCCACGGCGAGGAAGGCGGATGGGTGGAGTATGAAATCGGCGCGCACGTCCTTTCTGTTGGCAAGGCCCCCGGCATGAATCCCAGCGCGGATGGGCCGAGCTGCGGACTGGAGTGTGAAAATTTCGACAACACCATCGCAGTGCTCAAAGAGGCCGGGGTCACCTTTTCCATGGAACCCTTCGAGACTCCCGTCTGCCGGATGGCCATGATACTCGATCCCGCAGGGAACACTCTCATCATTCACAAACGCAAACCCGGGCACAACTGATCCATGAACAATCACGGGAAAATCATCAAGCCCGTCTTCGCTTTTCCCGGTGGGCGACGTTTTCGTTTTACTGATCCGGTTGGCAACGAGTCCGCCGTCTGGTCGGATAAATAAGTCGGGCTGAAACTTTTCCGGGAAAAAACTCTGGGAATTGTCCTCAAGCGGAAGCTCTGTTCGTTATATCCTTGGACAACCCGAGACAATGCCATGAACGATTCCAAATCCGAATACCTCCTTCTTTTCCGCAACAACTCTTGGTACAAGGAACGTTCCCCGGATGAAATCCAGGGGGTGATGACCGACTGGATGAGTTGGTTCGACGGACTCGTCGCCGATGGCCGTTGCCTCGGCGGGCAATCGCTGGAACACGACGGCCACGTCATCCGGGGTGCCGGCCGGCATGTGACCGACGGGCCTTACGCGGAGTCGAAGGAATCAGTGGCCGGCTATTTCATCCTGCTTGTGGACAACGAAGACGAAGCCCTGCAGCTCGCAAGCTCTGCCCCGGACTACCCTGCGGAGCCACCGTTGAAGTGAGGAAACTCATGGAACGCTGCGGCGCGAGCCAGATGGCGGAGAAACCCGAACTCGCGAATCTCCGATGAATCTCGCAGCCCCTAATTAATCGGATCCCGATCTCTTGGAAACTCTCATCAGAACAACACCATGAACACAAAACGCAACCCCGTCGGTTGGTTCGAAATCTATGTCCAGGACATGGAACGGGCCAAAGCATTCTACGAAAAAACCCTCGGACAAACGCTCGATCAACTCGCTAATCCGCAACTGGAAATGTGGGCCTTCCCTGGCGGGTGCGATGCCGGCGGAGCCACCGGCGCGCTCTGCAAAATGGAGGGCAAGGACTCGGGCGGCGGCGGCACCATCGTCTATTTCTCCTGCGAGGACTGCGGGGAGAACGAGACCCGTGCCATCGATGCGGGCGGCAGAATCCATCTCCCGAAAATGTCCATCGGCGATCACGGCTTCATTTCACTCGTCCATGATACCGAGGGCAATATGATCGGCCTCCACTCCATGCAATAAACCGTCGAAACATCTCCCCAACATCTTCGCGTTCCATGCCTTCATCTTGATGGCAGGGTCGGCGGCACCTATCCCATGTCATTCACGAATTTCACCACCGGGAAAAGCCATGGCTTCGACGGCGAATTCCGCAAGATCATCCCCTCGGAGAAAATCGTCTATACCGACGTTTTCAATGATCCGGATATGAAAGGGGAGACGCTGACCACCGTCATATGAGCAAATACATCGACGAGTTCGTCCTCCCCGCTCCCAAAAGACAAACTGGCGGAATACACGGCAACCGCGAGCAAGGCTGCTGCAATCTGGAAAGAATACGTCGCGCTGGAATACACCGAGGCGGTCGGTAACGACTTCTCGGCGGAAAACGTGACATCTTTCCCGATGTCCGGTTCCTCAATGACAATTCAGCAAAATGAGCGAAATGTAGTGCCAGAAGGAATTTTTAAGTTCCATTACCAACTAATAATAAGCGACTTGAAATTAAGAGTGTTAAAGATGGGTTGAGCTTCCGGCACTGAGTTATGCGCTTCTTGAGCTTTGACACGGGAAGCCACTCTTCCAAGAGACAACGTTCATTTCCCCGCCCTCCGGTCCGGCTTGGACGGGCAGCACAGCGAAGGCCTCCCCAAGGGTTGTCAAACGGACTTGTCATCGGCCAGAACATTTTCAAAGCTACTGCGTCACCGAAATCTATAGCTCCCGGACCCCGATTATGCCAGACGCAGCTTTACCCATTACTACAGCATCGGCCTCGCGCTCGCCATCACGTTCTCAACCACACCTGAAAAAGCTCTTTCTGCTGGTGTGGCTCGGCCTGAACTGCGCCGCCGCCGCCGCCGCCGACACCGACACCGACACCGACACCGTAGATATTGTCATCTACGGTGCGACCCCGGGTGGCATCGCCGCCGCCATCGCCGCTGCGAAGGACGGCCACTCCGTCCTCCTCGCCGAGCCCTCGATCCGTATCGGAGGCATGACCACCAACGGCCTCTCGCACGCGGATTTCCATGCCTTCGAGGCGATCACCGGCACCTACTACGACCTCACCCAACGCACGCTCGCCTATTACCGGGAAAAATACGGTGCGGATTCGCAGCAACTCAAAGACACCTTCCGCGGCACTCACGCCGAGCCAAAGGTGAATCTTGTCCTGTTTCAGCAAATGCTCGCCGAGCACCCGTCGATCACCGTGAAAACCCAGTGGACGCTCATTGATGCAAACACCCGCGGCCCTTCCGGTGACCGCTGGGTGCGCGCCGCGCAGTTCCGGGATGCCGCAGGTGTTAGCCACGTTTGCGAAGGGAAAATCTTCATCGATGGCAGCTATGAGGGCGATCTCATCGCAGCCGCACAAGTGGCCTATCGGGTGGGCGTCGAGAGCCAAGACGAGTTTGGCGAAACCAGCGCCCCCGCCGACAGCAGCGGCGATCTCCAAGGCTACAATTTCCGCCTAACGATGACGCAGGTGCCGGAAAACCGTGTGATGCCCACCGCACCCACGGGTTACCATCGCGAAGATTTCGCTCCGCTGCTGGACCTGATCGCCGCCGGGAAAATCAAACAGGCTTTCGGCGACTACAGTGCTCGCGACAATGTCCTGAAGGCCCAGATTCCAGTCCTGCCTAACGGCAAACGCGATATCAACGACGTCTCCAACGGGCTCGTGCGCCTTTCCCTGCCCGGCGACCAACTCATGTGGCCCGGGGGCGATGCGTCTATCCGCCAGCGGATCTACGACGAACACCTCCTATGGAACGTCGGCCTGATCTATTTCCTGCAAAACGACCCCGCCGTGCCCGCCGCCATCCGCGAGCCGGCGCGCACATGGGGTTGGTGCAAGGACGAGTTTGTGGAAAGCGGCCACATCCCGCCGCAACTCTACGTGCGCGAGGCGCGCCGCATGGCGGGCGTCCACATTTACACCCAAAACGACACGCGCTTGGCCGACGGCGATGCCCGCACCGTTCTCCATCGCGACGCCATCGCCATGGGCGAATACGGACACAGCAGCCACGGCACCCGCCATGAAGGTTCCCGATTCGGCGGCCACCACCTGAACGAGGGCAATCCCATCAACGCCCCCTATCAAATTCCCTACGGCACACTCGTCCCGAAAGACGTGCGCAATCTCCTCGCACCGGTCCCAGCAAGCTCATCGCACCTCGGATTCTGCGCCCTTCGCCTCGAACCGATCTGGGCCTCGCTCGGTCAAGCCGCCGGTCACGCCGCACACCTCGCGCTCGCGCAAAAAAATCCCGACGTGCGGACTATTGACGTGCCCGCTCTCCAAGGCCGTCTCCACGCGGACGGCTCCGCGACCATCTATGTGAACGATGTGCCGCCCGGTCATCCCGATTTCGCTGCCGTGCAGTGGTGGGGCACGGCGGGTGGATTGCACGGAGTTGTGCCCAGACCCGACGGCTCATCGCGGGGAAAAACCATCGTAGGCCAGCATTCCGAAGGTTGGCTCAATCACTCCGCCGATCTGGATAAGATTCTGGATCCAGATCTCGCCCGCCGCTGGCTCGCGCTCGCGACCGAGATGAAATTACCGGTGTCCTCGCTCCCGCCCGCTAACGGGCAGACCACGCGCGGCGGGTGGATCCGCGCGGCGTTTTTGAGCGCCCGCTGAAAGCAAGCTATCCAGCGGAAAAATGGCCGACCCACCGGGCGCATTCCGGCTTTTCCAGTTGGGAGTGTTCTTTCAGATTCAACGTGACGGACAGCGTATGCGCCCGTGGTTGCGGCGTCCCGCCGCAACGTTGCTCTTTTTGGGACGTCGCCTCGTCGCACCTACTCCACGCCACCCTCGCACTTGCAGAGAAGCGCGAGGAATTCATGAGCGGCCAAGCCTGCGTACTCTGCGGCATTGCTTGATCTGAAAAAAATCGATAGGTCTCACAGGCACCCACGCCCGCCCCCACTCCCGCATTGCCCTCAAAGCCACCGCTTGCTAGAAACTACCCGAGCCCATGATCTCCCTCCTGCCACTCCCAGCTCTTCCCAGCCGCTCCTCCAAAGGCCATATGGATTTGATTCCAAATACTGAAATCCATAGACCACCCCTAACCACGATCACCCTGTCCGGTGATAACTCGTATTTCAAATGAAAAGGATCGCACTATTAATACTACTGCTGGGAAATACTACCCGAGCGGAGCCTACCAAATCCCGCGAGTGGCAGTCCACAAGCGGCCATAAGACCACTGCGCGCGCTCTTTCCGCGACGGCAACCATGGTCACCCTTGAACTCGCTTCCGGAAAATCCATCGATCTTCCGCTTGAAAGACTAATCCCCGAAGACCGCAAGGCGATCCTCTCCCATTTCAAGATCGAGCCGCCGAAGGAAGGCGATCCTATCCGCAGCGATGCGAAGCCGCTAGAACACGAAGCTCTCGGAAAGGTCTCCGCACCAATCGAATCGGCTCCAAATTCGCACTACCTCCTCTACCTCCCGAAGTCCCTGAAAGAAGGGCGACCCGCACCGTTGCTTCATTTCAACGATTCCGGTGGTGTGGATCCAGGGAGGATGCAAATATACACCGCAGCTTGCGATCGCTTCGGGTGGATCCTCGCGGGAAGCGTGGAATCAAAAAACGGTAACAGTTTCGAAAAGAACCACGAGTTTGCGAAAGCGAACATCGAACACCTCAAGCAAAACCCTCTGGTTGATGCAAAACGCGTTTACTTCACCGGCGGCTCCGGCGGGGGAGCCATGAGCTGGTGGAATTTTTCGAAGCTCGACGCAACCGGCACCCTGCCGATCATCGCGTATCTCGAAAAGAGCCTGAAAATTTCCAAAGGACACCATTTCGTGATTGGAGGAGCCACGGATTACAATCGCTACCTCAGTGCCCATTCCGCCTCGCATTTCGGAAAGGACGCGGTTTACCGACCTTACCCCGGAGCCCACGCAAGACCCGCAGACAACGGAATCATCCAGGAAGGAATCGCATGGCTGACGGCGAAGTATCTGCGGCGTCAAAGCAAAGATGCAGCCCTGAATGGCGACCGTCTCGATTACGAGGCCGCCATGATCGATTGGATCAACGAACTCTCCAAAACAGAACCCCACCGCGCCTATTATCTCTGCACACTCTTGCAGGAAACCTACGGAATCTCCGGGGAAAACGCGGCGATCATCGCCCAAGCATCCTCGAAGCTGGGCAGCTCGCCGGCGAACCTGAAATATGCCGCCGGCATCACGGCATTGAACGACTTCGGCACGAAAGTGCTTACCGACAGCCAGCCGAACGGCAGCTCTTATGGCGTGAGCTATCCCGACCAGACCCGGAAAGCGGAGAAGCTCGCCGCCGAATACAAGGGCACTCCCTACGTCGCGGAAACCTTTCTGGAACTCGCGCTACCCACCGTGAAACAATGATCCGCGTGCTCGCAATCCGCAGCCGGGAATACCTATTTTCACGACGGATGGAGAAACGCAGCGCTCGATAGGAATTCCGGTTTCCCGCATGGATGCAGAGCCTGAAGCCGATGGTTGCTCCTGCTCTATAACAGAGAGGATGTCACAATCGCAAGCCTGCCAGTCTGGTGCCGCCGCAACAGGCTCAGACATCCTGACCGCCAATCCCTTGAAGGGACGTAAAGCCTTCCCAACGGTGAGATCATGATGGCGGAAAATTCCCTGTCATGCGGTGCCGGGTTCAGAGACCAGCGGGATGTCGCGAGCGGTGGCGGTTTTGTCCGTGCCGGTCGAAAAGATAAAGTGCCGGAGGCGGTGGGTAGCGAGAGCGAAAGTCGTCTCCGGCATCGTTGGGAAATCGCATTTCACAAAACCCGTGGAAAATTTCCATTTACGGCTTGCCAGCCCCCGGTTGTCTGCTAAACCACCCGCCCCGCGGAGTCTCCAGAGCAGTCTGGAGGCCCTTTGCGTTCACGCGAAATTCACGCACATCATGGCACGTATCCTAGGTATTGAAATCCCCAATGAGAAGCGCATCGAAGCTTCTCTGCCCTATATGTTTGGCATCGGTCGCCCTACGGCGGCGAAGATCCTTGAACACGCAGGGATCGACCCAAACATCCGCACCGGGCAGCTTAGCGAGGACCAACTCGTCCGCATCTCCCAGGTGATCCAAGCTGAGAACATCATGGTGGAAGGTGACCTTCGCCGTGAGCGCCAGTCCCAGCTCAAGCGTCTGACGTCCATCAACTGCTATCGTGGCATCCGCCACAAGCGCGGTTTGCCGGTCCGTGGCCAGCGCACCCGCACCAACGCCCGCACCCGTAAGGGCAAGAAGAAGACCGTGGGCGTTAAGAAGTAACTTTTTGTAATCATGTCTGAAGAAACCACACCAAATTCCGCCGAACCAAAGGCGGTTGAGCCCGTAGCAGCTCCAGCACCCGCCACCCCATCCGCTCCAGCACCCGAAGCGGCCGCCCCATCTGCTCTGGCAGAGGCGCCGAAAAAGGATGCCAAGCGCGACATCTTCGCCGAGATCGGCGGAGGTGAAGAGGAAGTCAAAATTCACAAAGCCAAAGGCTCGAAGAACATCATTCGTGGTATTGTTCATGTGACTGCCACCTTCAATAATACCCTCGTTTCCGTGACGGATCCGAGTGGCAATGCCATCGGCTGGTCCAGTGCCGGCAAGATGGGATTCAAGGGTTCCCGCAAGAGCACGGCCTACGCCGCTCAAGTGGTTTCACAAGACGCCTGCCGCCAAGCCATGGGACACGGTCTCAAGGAAGTGGATGTCCGCGTGAAGGGCCCAGGCTCCGGCCGCGAGTCTGCGGTGCGTGCCGTGCAAGGTCTTGGTTTGGAAATCCTTTCCATCCGCGACGTGACCCCGATCCCTCACAACGGTTGCCGCCCTAAAAAGGCCCGCCGCGTCTAATCCAACTTTTTTAGAAATTCTCATATGGCACGTTATACAGGTCCACGCGCAAAGATCAGCCGCCGCTTCGGTGTCTCCCTCTTTGGCCCATCCAAGGCATTCGAACGCCGCAACTTCCCACCCGGCCAGCACGGTGTCCGTGCAGGACGGAAAAAGAAGAGTGAATACTCCGTCGCCCTTGGCGAAAAACAAAAGCTTCGTTTCCAATACGGTGTGCTCGAAAAGCAATTCCGCGGTTACTACGAAGAAGCCGCCCGCCGTCGTGGCGTGACCGGTGTGATCCTTCTCCAGCTTCTGGAAACCCGTCTCGACAACGTGGTTTACCGTGCTGGATTCGGCAACACCCGCCAGTCCGCCCGCCAGATCGTCAACCACGGCCACATCCTCGTGAATGGCCGCACCGTTGACATCGCCTCCTTCCAAGTGAAGCCGGGTGACGTGATCAAAGTCGGTGCAAAGCCTTCCTCGCAGCAGCTTTCCACCCGCATGACCGACCTCACGCAGGCCGCTCCCGGTGTGGATTGGCTCGACGTGAACAAAGACAAGCTCGAAGCCACGGTTTCCCGCGTCCCCGAGCGTTCCGACATCGATCCGCTCGTCAACGAGCAGCTCATCGTCGAACTTTACTCCCGCTGATTTCGGTTTCACCGGGATAAGTTTTCAAAAACGTCCGGACGCAGGTCCGGGCGTTTTTTGTTTCCCAAACTGGAGCGCGGGATTCATTCCGCCAGCCTTCTTCATAGCAGTATTAACGGAATGAATTCCGCGCTCCGATTCAGAATCCGATCAAACTGACCAGTTCCTTGTCGCTGAAATCATCGAGGTGATCGACTGCGGCGATGAGCGTTTCGGTTTCCGCGATTTCCTGAATGTTCGCGGCTTGCGGCGAATCCACGACAACGCCCGTGGAAGAAGTTCCCGCAGACGGGCCGAAGAGGCTGATCACGGAAAATGCCACCGCTGCGGTCACCGCGGCCAGACCGGCGAGCGGGGCAGGGGAAAGCAGGCGGCTCCACCAGGATTTCACCTCGCCCGCCAGACGCGCGGCGCGGACGACATCGTCGGCGAAGCGGGCGCTTGCGGTTTGAGGAGCCGTTTGATCGAGCAGCTTCCAAACGGCGTCGGATTCCCAAGAGTCGTCAGGTGGTGTGGAGTTGCGATTCATGGCTGAGAGGAGTTATACGCCTTGAGGAACCTTCCGCCCACGGGAAAGTTGCGGTTGTTCATGAAAAATTAAGGTGGTCACACCCCACGCTTGTCGCCCCAGAGGCGGATGTGGAGGCGGTCCGCGAAACGGAAACCAAGCTCGCGGCAGGTTTCCGCGAGCCATGGGGAATGACGATCTAACTCCTCTCGGGTCCGGCCCTCGGGCATCAGCAGCACGCGCTGGCGGGGGATCTGATGGACGGCGCAGAGTGTTTTGATTTCCCCCAAATCGCTTGGTTCCGCGACGACGAACTTGAACCACGCTTTCGGGGAGTTGGCGAAAAACGCGAGGGCATCCGCATTCAGCCTCAGCGACTCCGACATGCCAGCGTTAGAGAGCTTCGGCGAGACATTGAATTGATTCACCGCCTCATGGAAAGCAGACGAGGGGATCTTCGTGCCGTTGGTTTCCACCTCGAACTCATGCTCCGGCTGGTGCTCGTGGATTTTTCTCATCATTTCCAGAAATTCATCCTGTTGAAGCAGCGGCTCGCCGCCCGTGATCACTGTGCGCGGGCAATCGTAAGCGAGGATCCGCTCCGCCGCTTCCGCAGGGTCGATCTCGAACGTCACGTCCACTTTGCGGAATTTCGCGTATCCCGGAACTGCGTCTTTCTCGTGCGGCCATGGCGTTTTCTCGAAATTCCATGTGTGGTCCGTGTCGCACCAGACGCAATGGAGATTGCAGCGGGACGCGCGGATGAACACAGCGGGTGCGCCGACCGAGACGCCTTCGCCTTGGATCGTGTGGAAAATTTCCGGGCCGTCGCCGAGTTTCGCGAGTTTCATGGACGGAAAAGAGAAAACACGGATCAACTCGGATGGACATGCATTTTTCCGCTGCTAGCATCCGTGCATGAGCATTATTTCGGGCCGCGGCGATCAGGGGGAAACGGATCTGATGTTTTCCAAACGTATCTCCAAAACCTCGCTCCGGGTCGAGGCGCTGGGTTGCGTGGATGAGCTGAACGCCGCGCTTGGCCTCGCCCGTGCTGCCGAGGGGCATGCGGACGTCGTGACCATCATCGACGGCATCCAAGCGCGCCTCGTCGGTCTGATGGGCCAACTCGCCACGCTTCCCGAGGATGAGCGGAAGTATCTGGAGAAAAAGTATGCCTATCTCGGCGCGGACGATCTCGAATGGGTCACTAACACCGCTCACGATTATGAAAAGCGTGGCGTGCGTTTCACGAGCTGGGCGAGGCCCGGTGCCGAGGGCTCAATGGCCCGTGCAGGCCTTGATTTTTCCAGGTCCGTCGCCCGTCGCGCCGAGCGTGCGGTACTCGCGCTGCACGAATCCGGAGAACCGGTGCCGGAGGTGGTCCGCTTGTTTTTCAACCGCCTTTCCGATCTCCTCTGGATTCTCGCCCGGGTCGAGGAAGTCTGATGGCAATAGTTCATTTGGAAACTTTTCAAAAAGGGATTGCCAACGGTGAACTGAGTTCCTAGCGTCCCGCCCTCCAAGGGCAGGTGTCAGAGTGGTCGAATGAGCACGCTTGGAAAGCGTGTGTAGCAGCAATGTTACCGAGGGTTCGAATCCCTCCCTGTCCGCCATTTTCCCTCATCCGCATTGGGTTTGGAGATGGATTTTTAAGCAAAGCGGAATTTTTCCCGAGATCCGGCTGCCGCTGCGGAGCCGACCGCCGAATTTTCCCGCATTTTTTTGTCCGTTTTCCGGCGGCGCGTGGCACTTGTTTCATGAATGCCACACGATTCAGAAAAAAGCGATCAGGCGCTGCTGACGCTCCACTACCTGGAGGGGCACACGTTCAAATCAATCGAACAGCGCTTGGGCGGAACGGCGGAGGCATGGCAAAAACGGTGCGTGAGGGCGCTGCAGAAACTCGCGGACAAGCTGAAGCGCCGTGGCGTGACGGTCTCGGCAGTGGCGCTGGGAGCATTTCTGGCTAGCTCGCGGGCCGGGGCGGGAATCACTGGCTCGCTTTTAGAGGCCTTCACCCGGCAGGCGATCGGGCAAGCTGCTAGGGACGCGTCAGGAACCTTGGGCAGGACCGCCATTTTACTCACCATGAAAAAAGGAATCGCAATCAGTCTCACGAGCGGCGTGTTGCTCGCCTACGGATGGGGAACTCTCCAGCTCCCCGCATCATTCCAGCCGATGGCGGAAGGGCCGGTGGCAAAGACGCGCCTGCTATCAGATCCGGCGGTGCGGGAGAAGCGTGACCGTGGATTTTCGATGGAGTTGGTAAGACAGGCGGTGGCCGAGTTCGACGGGATGGCGAAGATTGATCCGCTCATTGAAAGGCGGTTGCGGAGCCTGATGTTTCTGGTGCCGGAGAAGTATCTGGAGGAAACCCTGCGGATTTTGTCAGCCACGAAGGACCATGAAAAGTTCCAGCAGGTGGCGGCCCCACTGTTCGGCTGCTGGGCGGAACATGATCCGGTGGCGGCACTGGCAAGGGCGCGGGAAGCGGGGGATTTTTCCTATCAGGCGAGGCGGGCGGTGATGGTGACCTGGCTGAATCAGGACTCCGAAGCCGCCCTCGCGGTGATGCTGGCGGACAAGTCCCAGGACAACCGTGATTTTCTCACCGAATTCGTGGTCTATCAGTGCGAGCGGAAATCACAGGAAGCCGCAGGATTGGTTGACCGGGTGGCGAAGGACTGGCCCGAGGCGGACCGGACGTTGTTCGAACGCGTGGCCAAACTGTGGTCACGCACCGATGCGCTGGCAGCAGGCGATTGGGTGTCATCCTATCCGGACGAGGAGGTGAAACGCAGGCTGCTGATGTCCATGGCGGTGGACGTGGCCAAGATTCGCGGCTTTGACGGACTGACGATCGCCAATCACATCAAAGACCCGAAAACGCGGCAGGAGGCCCGGAACGATGCGATTTACTGGTGGGGCAGGGGCGGCAGAGCTTCGTCAAAAACCTGCGTGAATACGCAGCATCGGTCGTGCATTCCGATTTCTCCGCAGGTGGGTGAGAGCGTATTGCATCAAGGGCAGAGGACGTGGGCGATGCTTCGGGGGGGACGGGTAATTGTCACATTTTTCTCCCGGACGGGCTATTTTCGTTAGTTACGGAGACTGTCGGTTGCGCAGCGTGCGCGACCAGTAGCCCAAATAGCGGGCCAGAGTCCGGGGAGGGCGTTGCGGGCGGAGTTTGGAGATTTCAGGAAAAATATGCGAAACTTGGCTTGATTCCCCGGATTTCGCGACTAAAACCGCCCCCCCTTCATGTCGGACCCGTCACGCATTCTTAAGATCGCGATCCCCAAAGGCAGCCTTGAGCAACCAACCATCGAGTTGCTCGCCAAGGCTGGCTACGAGATCTACGTGTCCTCGCGGGGTCTTCGCCCGAGCTCGAATGACCCGGAGCTGGATCTTTATCTGATCCGGGCGCAGGAAATCGGCCGCTATCTGGGACAGGGTTTCATCGATTGCGGGATCACCGGTTACGACTGGGCCTACGAAAATGGTGTGGATCTGGTGGATTTGGCTGAACTTCCCTATTCCCGGGCGACGGTGCGCCCGACGAAGTGGGTGCTGGTGGTTCCGGAGGATTCGCCGATCCGCAAGCCGGAGGATCTCGAAGGCAAACGCATCGCCACCGAAGGCGTGGGCATCACCGAGCGCTATTTAAAAGAGCGTGGAATCACTGCCGAAGTCGAATTTTCCTGGGGTGCCACCGAGGTGAAAGTGCCCGATCTCGTCGATGCCATCGTGGACGTCACTGAAACGGGCTCCTCGATCAAGGCGAACCGACTGCGCATCGTTGACACGCTTTTGACGTCATTTCCTCACTTCTACGCGAGCCCGGCCGCTGTCGAGGATCCTTGGAAAAAGGAGAAAATGGACCGTATCGCCCTCCTGCTCAAGGCCGCCCTCGGCGCGCGTGGTAAAGTGGGCCTCAAAATGAATCTTCCGAGCGCCCGCCTGCCGGAACTTCTCGAAAAACTTCCGTCACTCCGCCGCCCGACGATTTCCCAGCTTTCGGAAGAAGGTTGGGTCGCCGTCGAGACAGTGATTGACGAAATCGTCGTCAGGGACATCATCCCCGAACTGAAGCGCCTGGGGGCAGAGGGGATCATCGAGTATCCGCTCAATAAAATCGTCCCTTAATCCTTTCACCGCAACCTAACCCCGAACGCAAAAGCCATGGGCTCCATCAAGAAACGCCGTAAGACCAAGATCAATAAACACAAGCGCAAGAAGCGCATGAAGCAGAACCGCCATAAGAAGCGTCTCCGCTACAAGTCCTAGTCACTAGGATTGATCCGTTTTTACCATCGCCAGAGGCTCGTTTGTTCGGGTCTCTGGCTTTTCTGTTGGGGTGATTTTATCGGATTTCCGCCATGAGCTTGCAAGTAGTCGTTAATTTCAAAGTCATCGACGAGTCGGACGACTGGATCGTGGTGGACAAGCCAGCGCCGCTGATCGTGCATCCGGCGAACCGCAAGCCGGAGCCGACGTTGCTCGGGGGATTGGAAAATCTGCTGGCGTATGAAATCGAGACTGGGGCGTGCCTCGGGATCGTCAATCGGCTGGATCGCGAGACGAGTGGGGTGGTTCTGGTTGCGAAATCCACGGCTGCGGCGCGCGAGTTGGGGATGATTTTCGAAAGGCGCGAGGCGGAAAAGGAATATTTGGCCATCGTGATCGGCTGGCCAGAGCAAGAGGAATGGGAGTGCTGTGAGCCGATCATCCGTGCAGGTGAGCTTGGAGCGTCGGAAATCTGGGTGCGGCAGGTGGTGTGCGCGCAGGGGCGGGAATGTAGGACGCGATTTCGGATAGAGCGGCGATTTCAGAGAGGGCAGGGGAATTTCTCGCTGGTGCGATGTTTTCCTGAAACCGGGCGGATGCATCAGCTCCGGGTTCACCTGGCGCACGGCGGATTTCCAATAGCGGGAGACAAACTCTACTCCGGCGACGGCGCGGAATACATCCAGTGGATGGCAGAAGGCTGGACGGCGGAACTGGAACAGCGGTTGATTCTGCCCCGCCACGCACTCCACGCTGCAAAGCTGCGGATACCGTGGAGAGGGCGGATGATCGAATGGGGGGCGAAATTGCCTCAGGACATGGCGGAGTTTCTCGCCGGAAGCGAAATCAGCGAAACAGCGGATGTTGTAATCTGGAGTCGGCATGATTGACTCCGGCCATGATCTCTCTCGATGAATTGGTGGCATTTTTGGATGGTGAGCTAAAAACGGCGGCCATTCCCGACTATCCGGGCGCGGTGAACGGACTACAGTTGGCCAACGCTGGGACCGTGGGGAGGATTGTCACGGCCGTTGATGCCTCGCTTCCGGTCATTGAGGCGGCTGCGGAAGGTGGCCCGGGTCTGCTCATCGTTCATCACGGGCTGTTCTGGCAGGGCGCCCGGCCAGTGACCGGGGCATTCTACAATAAGCTCAAAACGGCCATGGATGCAGGGTTGGCCATCTATTCCTCGCATCTGCCTCTCGATGTGCATCCGGAATGGGGAAACAACATTCTCCTCGCCAAGGCCGTCGGGCTGGAAAATCCTCTGCCGTTTTTCGATCAGAAGGGATTGATGATCGGTCTGCGTGGAAGCTGGAATGGAACCCGTGATCAGCTTGCCGAGGCGCTTCGCATGGCGGTTGATGGGAAAGTCCATATTTGTCCGGGCGGGCCGAAAAGCATCCGTTCGGTCGGCCTGATCACGGGAGGCGCTGGAAGCGAAGTGGAAAAAGTGGCGGCCCTCGGAGTCGATACTTTCATAACCGGAGAAGGGCCGCATTGGAGTTACACCTTGGCTGAAGAGCTGGGAATCAACGTGTTATATGGCGGCCACTACGCCACAGAGACCTTTGGCGTCAAAGCGATCTCGGAGGTTATTTCCCTTGGATTCGGGATTCCCTGGAGATTTCTGGACCGCCCGACGGGACTTTAAAAGTGGTCGAGGAAGCGGGCCGCCTGCTTGAGGAAATAACGGCGAATCCGGGAGGGCGGTGAACAGGCCGGGTTAGCTCAGAGAATCGGGATCGTGCAAAATGAATCGAATTTCCTGAGAACCTCTGGAAGACAACCGCCGGAATCACTTGAATGTCAACAAAAATCCTAACTTTTGAACTAACCCTAATTAATTTCCAAAAACGCCAAAAAAGACTTGATCGGGTGTGGAAACAGGGGTCATATTCGCTACGACACAGCGGGCATAGCTTAGTGGTAAAGCGCTATCCTTCCAAGTTAGACATGCGGGTTCGATTCCCGCTGCCCGCTCCATAAGATTTTCAGAAGCCGCAAACACTCAACAACATGAAAAAAACCATCTATTTTGCTCTCCTCAGCGCAGTGCTGGGCACGTTAACGGCATCCGCTGAGGTTGACTGCCTCAAGCTTTCGCTTTCGGTGAAACTGGTAGCTTCCAAGGAGCAATCGAAAGTTCTCGAAATCGTCTCTTCGGAAGTGGCCGCCGCTCCCGGTTGCGCTTGCGAGATTGTGAAAGCCGCCATCGAAGGTTCCCAAGCGAATGTTGATACCGTCGCTGCCATTGTCGAGGCGGCGTCGGTCGCTGCGCCAGAGCAAATGCGCTTGATTTCCCAGTGCGCCGTTGCGGTGGCTCCAGATGCCCTTGCTAAAGTTCAAGCGGTTGTTGCCAAGCTTGACCCGAATCTTGGTGAAACCGGTGGCAGGAGCTCCAAGGACGCAAAGGCACCTGCGGGTGAGGTTGCGGCCATGCCAAATCCTCTTGATTTCCCTGGTCAGGGTCCCGTGGGGCCTAGTCCAGGAAGCCCGGGTGGTGTGCCTTTGATTCCTCTTTTCCCGCCAGTAATCATCAATCCACCCGAGGTTTCGGATGTGAATCCTTGATCGGCACTTTTGATTTTTGAATCTTTTAACCCTAGCACCCACCCTAACATTTCATGAAACGCAAATTTATCTCTGGCTTATTTACCCTTCTATTTGCAGGTTCCGCGTCCGCCCAAGGCCTGTATTACGTCGGAAGTGAGGCGCAGGAGTCCATTCCATTGAAGTGGGTCGTCGGTCTGTCCGGCACCTATGACGACAACGTTGCCCCTGGTAATGGCGACAAGGAGAGTTCGTTTGGTATCAATCCTTATGTGGGACTTTCCTTTGTCAGCATCACCCCACAGACAACTTGGGACGTTTATGCCCGTTTGGGTCTGGTTTACTATTTCGATGCACCTGTCGGCATGGACGATACCAACAGCCAATCACGCGCTGGCATCAACTTGACGCATCGCTTCAGCGAGCGGCTTCGTTTCTCCAGCCGGAACTTCATCTCCTACGAATTGGAGCCTGACTATTCCTACGGGTACGCATCCTCCCGCCAGTTGGGAGAATACTTCTACTGGCAAACCGATAACTCCGTGGGTTTCCGCTGGAGCGAGCGCTTTGCGACCTATACGGGACTGAGTCTCACCGGAACCAGCTACGTGGACTCCGACAACAACGACCGTCTCACTTGGCAAGTTTACAACCAAGGCCGTTATCAATTAACTCCTCAGACCGTCCTCACCTTTGATACCCGCTATGCCGAGACCACGGGCAATGGCGCGTTCTCGGATGCTTCCGATATTTACATCTTGGGCGGTGTCGAGCATCGCTTCAGCCCCAACACCATCGGGATTTTCCGCGCTGGTGCGCAATTTCACGATGTTGATGGCGGTGACAATTCGACAAGCCCCTATTTGGAACTGGCTTTGAACTCACAAGTGAATGAGCAATTTCGGGTCCGCGCTTTCACCCGCTACGGCATCGAGAACTACAACAACATTCAGTCTGTTTCCGGGGGGATCGGTTTGGTCCAGTTTGACAATACGTCAACACTCCGTTTCGGCCTTTCTGCGGATTATGTGATCTCGCCGATGTTCTCGGTGTTCGGTGGCGTTGACTATATCCCGACCTCGTATGAGAGCGGAAGGTCGGCAACGAACCCGCCGTTCGTCGGCCTCATTTCCGACATGAACGAGGAAATCCTCAATACCTACATCGGCCTCTCGATGAAGATCACCGATTACCTCACCGGAACGGCCACTTACAACTACACCAACTCGAGCTCCGACTTTGACGGTCGCAATTACAACCGTAACCGCATTAGCGTCGGCCTCAGCACTGAGTTCTGATTGAGTTTGATTTGAAAATAAGCCTTTATTTAAAGTATTACTTGCTTGATCATGAACTCCCGCAATGTCCTTCATTGCGGGAGTTTTCATTTCCACTGGAACTCTGAAAAAACCGTGAAAGACTGACCTCAAAATGAACCTCTCGTCCCCACAACAAAATGAAGCGGCGCTGCACGCGGTTGACTACTGGCAGGTAATCAAGAACCGCTATGGGATCATTCTCCTCACTCTACTTCTTGTCTTTATGACAGCGGCGGTCATCACCTACGTGATGCCGAAAAGATACGAAAGCGAGGCGATTATTGAAGTCAAACCTCGGGAGGTGGGAATGTCTCCGTTGGGAATGTTGGCTCAAGGGTCCAGCGGATCCATGATGACTCCCCAGTTTTTTGGAACGGAGTTCGAAAAGATCAAGAGCCGCAACTCGTTGGCCAAGGTGGTGGACGCCTTGGAATTGGTCAATAAATGGAACGTTGACAAGGAAACGGCGCTCAGGATTCTGAAAGGTATTGTGAACACCCAGAATATTCGGGGAACCGACCTTATCTCGATCCGGGTGAGACACACCAACAAGGAGGATGCGAGGGATGTGACCGCCGAAGTCGCACGGGCATACAAGGAGTATCGTACGGAAATCGAAAGTCGGTATGCCGATAAGAATCTGTATGAGTTGAACAAGGCGGTTAGGGATCAGGAGGACAAGGTCGAGGAACGCCGCAAGGTGCTCGCGACGATTGTTCGGACCAAGGGGATTATTTATAAAGGACAGGATTCCTTCTATGGATCGAACGGCGTCAATGAGGATCAGGGTGCCCAAGACGCACTCGAAACCTACAACCAGCTCGAACAGGAAAAGATGCAGCTTGAGAGCCAGATCAACAGCCTCCTGAAATATGACAGTGATCAACTGATCGTCTATGCGGCTGGTCTGAATCTTCCTGATAATGTCATCAAGAATCTCTATCCTCAATATCTGGAGCGCAACCTCCAGTTGAGCAGCCTCAAGACCAGTGGTCTGGGGGAAAACCATCCTACGGTCAAGGCGGCAAAGGAACAGATCGAAGGAATGAAGCGCCAGCTGGATGAAGGAGTGGTCAACCTCCGGGCGACGCTGCAAGCCCAGCTGAACATGGCGATTGATCGGCTGAAAAGCGTTGAAGTTAGAAGAGATGACACCCGTGAGGAAGCGATCAAGCGCGGTTTGGACGCTCAGGATTATGTGGATGCGAAACGGGATTTCGAAACCGATCAGGAGCTGCTCCAGCAGATGAAACTCAAACAGGTCGCTGAAACTATCACCAACAAGCTGCCTCACGACAGCATCGAAGTGCACGACGATCCACAGATCTCGGATTCACCTGTTAGTCCGAATGTCACGCTCAACCTGGTTCTAGGTGCGGTCGTCGGGCTCATCTTCGGAGTCGGAATCGCCTTCTTCCTCGAATATCTCGATACGTCCGTGAAGAGCCTTGAAGACGTGGAACGTTATCTTCAAGTGCCGGTGCTCGCGGTTATTCCGAAAGATGTCGGTGTCCTCCACAAGCAGAGCGGCATGAGCCCGGATGCGGAAGCCTATCGGATTCTCAGAACGAACATCGAGTTCAACCGGAAGAATCCCGAAGACAATGCGATCACCGTTGTTTCGGGTGGTGCGGGTGAAGGAAAATCCACCACCTTGGTGAACCTCGCCTATATTTGCGCCCAAGGGGGATACACCACCCTGATGATTGATGCTGACTTGCGGCGGCCGCGTCTGCACACGTTCTTCGACATCAACAATTCGGTGGGCCTCACCAACTACCTCACCACCGAGCTGATGTTGGAGGATGTGATTCTTCAGACCCCTGTGGACAACCTTTATTTCATGCCTTCGGGAATCCTGCCTGCCGACGCTGCGGGTATTCTCAACTCGCGCCGCATGTCCGAACTCATTCAAGATGTGAAACAGCGGTTCGATCTGGTGCTCGTGGATAGCCCGCCGATCTTGGGTGTCAGCGACGCCTCTGTGCTGGCCAGTGAGGTGGACCTCACGATGATTGTCGTCCAACATCGCAAGCTTCCGAGAAACATGCTCCTCCGCGTGAAGCAGGCGGTGGAAAATGTCGGAGGAAACGTCATTGGTGTGGTTCTTAACAACGTGGATGTGCGGAGTGACAGCCAATATCAATATTACACCAGTTACTATACTTACTACGCACCTGCCGAATCTCCAGTCGGTCCGCCGGCTGGCGCCTCCTCTGCTCCCGCGAAGCCCCAGGCTGCTGCGCGCGGCAATGATTCCGAGTTGTATTAATTCACACCTAAAAATCAAAACGATGAACCTGAAGAAGTTATTCACCACCTTGCTGGCGCTGATTTGCCTGTCGGCTCCCGTCATGGCGCAAATCGTCGCTGGAAAAAGCCTCCAGATCATGGCGGCAGGCATTCCCCCGGAAGAGAAGGGAAGAATCGACGGGATCTATCCGGTTTCCGAAGGAGGCATGATCAACATGCCGTTTATCGGCCTTGTGCATGCTGCCGGGTTGAGGAACGAGGATCTGTCGGTTTCCCTGCAGAATCGGTACAAGAGCGCGGGAATCTACACCAACATCACCATCCAGGTGATCACCAACCGTGAGGGTGCGACGGTGGACGAGCAGGTCGTTTACATGGGCGGGCAGGTTCGCCGGCCCGGCCCGGTGCCTTTTGTGAAAGGGCTAACTCTCTATCAGGCGGTTCAGGCAGGCGGCGGTGCGACCGAGTTTGGCAGTCTCAAGCGGGTAAAGTTGTTCCGCGGCGGCAGTCAGAAACTTTACGATCTGACGCAAGCCCAGTTTATGAGAATTCCACTCGAGCCCAACGATACCATTGAGGTTCCACAGAAGAACTTCATTGGTCAGTAGCCTCGGGAAACTCCGGAGCCGCGGACGCTACCGGCTGGCATCCGGCTTTGGAAGTCCCATCAATCCTGATCGGTCATGAAGTTGAGAACGACACGCAAGCTAGGAGCGATATCCGTATTCTTGTCTTTTTCGGTCGGATGGCTGCCCATTGCCGGGGCGGTTGACCTTCCAGCGAAAGCTTACGCCGCTCTGAAGTCTCCGGTATTCCGAGAGAGGGAGGCGGCGGAATTGGAGCTCCTCGCATGGGGACGCCAGCAGCCCGAACCGGCAATGACCGAATTGCTGCGGCAGTCCCGCACGGCGGACGATCCGGAGGTCAGAGAACGCTGTCTCAGCGTTTTGCGGGACCTTGTGACGGACGAGTATCTCAAGGATGGGGACGGCTATATCGGCATCAACATGCAGAACGATACCGCAGTCGTTCCTGGTGATCCGAACCCTTGCAGTGTGATCCGGGTTACCCATGTGGTCGCCGATTCGGCGGGCCTGCGGGCTGGCTTGAAGATGAACGATCTCATCGCGGGACTCGACGGTCAGTTCTGGCATGAAGTTCCGGCAGCCGAGCCCTTTGCGGCGAAGATTCGTGGCTTGAAACCAGGAGCCAAGGTGACTTTGAAGATTCTTCGCGAGGGGAAGCTGATCACTTTGGAAGTGGCTCTTGGCAAACGACCGCCGAGTCTCAACAACCAATTCCAGAACGGTTCGAACTTCGATCCCGAAGCTATCGAGCGCGCCGACCGTGAGGCGTATTTCCGCCGCTGGCTGAGCCAGAAAAAGTTACCGGGGTGACCGGGCTTGCAATTTTTTAACAATCGACATCCGGAAATGTCGTGGCACTTTCTTGAAACATTCCAAACCTCGTAACGTTTGACCTTCATGAGTATTTTCTGGTTTCGAAAGGCCGCATTTGCCGCTGCTTTGATCACGTTTTCCTGCTCCGCGTGTGCCCAGCAGGCGGATTTCAACGAGGTCGGCAGGCAAATGGCGATCATGCTCCAAAACAGTCATTTCGCACGGCTGCCCTTCAACGCGGAACTGAGCAAGCGCTTCCTTGACGATTACCTGAGAGACCTCGATTTCCAGAAACTCTACTTCACCCAGGAGGATATTGATGGCTTCACCACAAAATACGGTGACCAGCTCCACATGCAGCTTCTGCACGGAAACAGCATCCCCGCTGCGACGGAGATCTATCGGAAATTTGAGAAACGAGTTGAGGAACGCGTCACCCTTGCCGAGGCGCTTCTGAAAAGTTCCGAGTTCGATTTTAGCAAAGATGAATCGGTCATGCTGAGTCGCAAGGATGCCGCATGGCCGAAGAACGACAAGGATGCAGCGGACCTTTGGAGATTGCAGATCAGGGAAGCGGTGCTGGGGGAAACTCTCCGCCGCGAATTGCTTACCAAGCTTTCGAAGGAACAGAGAAAGGCCGATCCCGGCAGCGATGATCGCAGTCCGAAAGACAAGGTTTCCCTCCGCTACAAGCGCTTCCTCAAAAGTGTCAAGGACGTGGACGATGAGGAAATTGCGAACTATTTCCTTAGCGCCGTGGCCCGTGCCTATGATCCCCACACGGATTATATGAGTTTCCGCGAGATGAACCGGTTCAAGGACGGCATGAAAAATGAACTTGTCGGAATCGGCGCGTTACTGCAGGGCGAAGAGGACGGTGCCACCAAAATCATGGGAATCGTCGTCGGCGGACCGGCCGACCGGGAAGGGACGCTCAAGCTGAATGATCGCGTTATTGCGGTGGACATGATGAATACCGGCAAGGCTGAGGAGATGGTAGATATCATGTTCATGAAAATCGACAAGGTCGTGGACTACATCCGCGGCAAGGAAGGCACGACGGTCGCCCTCAAGGTCGAGCCTGCCGGTGGAACTCCCGGCGAGACGAAAATCGTAAAAATCCAGCGTGGCAAAGTGGAAATGAAGGACGAGCAGGCCAGCGGTGACGTCATTGAAACAAAAACCGAAAATGGCGAAACCCGCCGCTTGGGTGTGCTGACCCTACCGTCGTTTTATGCAGATTTCGAAGAAGGCAAAATCCGCTGCTCGGTGGACGTGGAAAGAATTTTGAATCGTCTGAGCGAAGAGAAGATCGATGGACTCATCATGGATCTCCGCAACAACGGCGGCGGCTCCCTTGAGGAAGTTCGCCGCATGACAGGATTTTTTGTGGAACGAGGCCCGGTGGTCCAGGTAAAGGACACGCTCGGCCGGGTTCAGGTGAAGGACTCGGACAACGGCCGGCCGATTTACACCGGCCCGATGGTGGTGCTCACCGACAAAAGCAGCGCCTCCGCCAGCGAGATTCTAGCCGGTGCTCTGCAGGACTACAATCGCGCGGTCGTCCTGGGCGAATCATCCACCTTCGGCAAAGGCACCGTCCAACAACCGATGGACATCGGCCGCATGCTTCCTCTTTTCGCAGAGCGCAACCGCGCCGGATTTCTGAAGGTGACCATCCAGAAATTCTATCGGCCTTCCGGTTCGTCCACCCAGATGGACGGCGTCGTATCCGACCTCAAGGTGCCGAGTCTGATGGATGCCATGGAAGTGGGTGAGGAGTTTCTCGATCATCCGCTACCATATGACCGCATCCGTCCTGCTTCCGACTTCAAGCAGCTCGAAGTGCAGGCCTTGTTCATCCCGCGATTGAAGGAACTGAGTCAGGAGCGCCTGAACTCCTGCAAGGATTTCTCCTATGTCATTCAGGACGTGCTGAAGGCGAAGGACCGGCTCAGAGTCAACCTGCTTTCGCTCAACAAGGCGACGCGTGAGAAGGAGCTCGCGGAGTCCGACACTCTCCAGAAAGAACGCAACGCAGAACGCCGCGAGCGGTTCACCAGAATGAGCGAGCAGGACAAGAAGAACATGAAATTCTTCAAAATCACCCTCGACGAACTCGAAAAAGGTGCCGATCTCAAGGCTTACGACCCCGCCGACGAAAGCGGCGAATACATGCGCCGAGCCAAGGACAAGACCGCCGATCTGGACGAGACCCCCAAATGGCCCACCGGAATCGATCCTGTGAAACGTGAATCCCTCGCGGTGCTCAAGGATCTCGTTGATCTCACAGAAAACGCCCGGCTTGCGGGCATGCTGAAAAGCGCTGCCGAAGTCCGCTGATGTCGGAAATTGCCGAGAACCTGAAAAGCGTCGCGGAAAAAATCGGGGCGGCCTGTGTGCGGACCGGACGCGATCCGGCATCCGTGGAATTGATCGCCGTTTCGAAAACCTTCCC
This sequence comes from Verrucomicrobiales bacterium, assembly GCA_038204755.1. Taxonomy (GTDB): domain Bacteria; phylum Verrucomicrobiota; class Verrucomicrobiia; order Verrucomicrobiales; family Akkermansiaceae; genus Luteolibacter. The sequence goes on along the minus strand of JBBRCO010000001.1, from coordinate 64,684 downwards.
CGCTGATTCTGTGAGGGATGCCGTTGAGGCCGGGCAGGTTCATTTCGGCGAGAGCAGGCTTCAGGAGGCGGAGCCGAAGATCGAGCTCCTGCCGGACCGCCTGCACTGGCATTTCATCGGCCGGGTCCAGCGGAACAAGACGAGGAAAATACTCGCCCTTTTTGAGGTGGTTCATGCGATCAATTCCACACGTCTTGCTGAATATACAGACGAGGTTGCCAAGGAACTCGGATTGTTTCCCAAGGTGTTCCTGCAAGTGAATATCGGCGGGGAGGAGTCCAAGGGAGGCTTTGAACCGGACGGTTTGCGGGATGATATGGAGCGGCTGATAGGTCTCGGCCGGCTTGAGATCCAGGGGCTGATGTGCATTCCTCCCGCCGGACCCGATGCGGAGTCGGCGCGTCCGTGGTTTGTCATGCTGAGGGAGCTGCGGGACTCGCTTGAGTCCGGCTTTGGAATCTCGCTGCCGTTTCTCAGCATGGGCATGAGTGGGGATTATGAAGTAGCCGTCGAAGAGGGGGCCACGCATGTCCGCGTGGGCTCCGCGATTTTCGGAAAGCGTTCCTATCGGGTGGACGGGGAACTCGGATAAGGGCAGATTTTCCGCATGACGTTGATTCTCCAACAGGCCACGGTGATCGGAGATGAGTTGGCGCTTTCGTTCGCAGACGGCTTCGAGGCCTATCTGTCACTTCCGATGCTGCGGCGGGCCTGCCCTTGTGCCACCTGTCAGGGTGAACCCGATGCTCTCGGTCGCGTGCTGCGCCCGTATGTCGAACACGGACCACGGGCGTTCGAGCTTCTGAGATTCGGGCAAATCGGCGGCTATGCGATCCAGCTCTTCTGGGGCGACGGGCACTCGACCGGGATCTACAGTTACGCCTATCTGCAGAAACTCGCCGCCTTGCCACCCAAGTAGGCCGGGAATCCGACGCGATGTTTTCCGCCCATGACAATCTGGCCACCCTGCCGCTGCTTCCAGCCAAGGACGTGTCCGCGCTTGCTGCGGCCGGACTGACGACGGCTGCGGAGGTGCTAGATCATCTGCCGAAACGTTTTGAGGACCGCCGGCGCTTCGATGCGTTTCCCAACCAAGCGACAGCCACTGCCGTGTGTCTGCGTGGCTCGGTGATCGATTCCTCACTCAAACACCCCGGCCCCGGCCGCCGTTTCTACGAAGTGATCGTCATGGACGGCTCGGGCGGTGTATTCGGCTCGGGAAAGGTGACCTGCCGTTGGTATAACATGCCATTCATGCAAAAGCTGGTGGCAGCCGGGCATGAGGTGATCATTTACGGCAAGGTCAAGGATTCTAATGGACGCCTGGTCATCGATCATCCGGAATTTGAAATCCTTCGTGAGGGCGAGGAGGAGGACTCCATCCACGTGGACCGCATCGTGCCGGTCTATCGAAATATCTCAGGACTCGCCCAACGCAGGCTGAGGGAAATCATCCACCTGCTGCTCCTGCAAGCCGATCCGGATACTCTTGCGGCACGTCACGAAGTGGATCGGAACTCATCCCGGGCGCTTGCGTTAAAAAACGCTCACTTTCCCGATTCCATGGACGAGGCGAAAGCGGCGCGCCGCCGCTTTGCTTTGGAGGAGTTTTTCGAACTCCAGCTTAACGTCGTCTGGCGCAGGGCGCGCCATGGCGAGCGCCAAGGTCGTGTGTTAGGGCGGCGCACCGCCTCGCTGAAACAATTCTACAATAGCCTGCCGTTTGATCTCACAGGCGCGCAGAAGCGCTCGATCAAGGAGATCCTCGCGGACATGCGCTCGACCCGTCCGATGAACAGGCTGCTCCAGGGTGACGTCGGTTCGGGGAAAACCTTCGTTGCAATGGCGGCGATGCTGTTGGCGATCGACTCGGGGGTGCAGGCCGCGCTGATGGCTCCCACCCAGATTCTCGCGGAACAACATTACCTGACGTTTCGCAAATGGCTGGAGCCGTTAGGAATCCGGATCGCTCTGAGAACGGGAAGCCGCGGTGAGGAAAATCATCTGGAGATCCATGGCGGGGCTCAGATCATCATCGGAACCCACGCGCTGCTTTACGATTCCGTTTCCTTCACGGACCTCGGATTGGTGGTGATCGACGAGCAGCACAAATTCGGTGTCGCACAGCGGGCCTCGCTGATCCGCCAAGGCATGGTGCCCGATGTGCTGGTCATGACGGCGACTCCGATCCCGCGGACCCTGACGATGACGGTTTACGGCGATCTCGACGTTTCCCTGCTCGATGAAAAACCACCGGGCCGGGGAAAGCTGATCACCGCGCTCAGAACTGCGGCGAAGCAGACGGATGTGACCAAGTTCGTCAAGGAACAGCTCGGCCTCGGGCGTCAGGCGTATCTTGTCTATCCGTTGGTGGAGGAAAGTGAAACGCTCAAGGCCGAGTCTGCCACCGAGGCGTATGAAAAGTGGAAGAAGCGCCTTGGTGCCTATGAGGTCGGATTGATTCACGGCAAGCTCAAGCCGGAAGAGAAGGAGTCGGTCATGCGCCGGTTCCGTGAAGGGGAGATCGTAGCGCTTGTCGCCACGTCCGTCATTGAAGTTGGCGTGGACGTTCCGAACGCCAGCGTGATGATCGTCCATCACGCCGAGCGTTTCGGCCTCGCGCAGATTCACCAGCTTCGCGGCCGCATCGGACGCGGCGGGCACAAGGGCTATTGCGTTCTTCTAACTGACGGTAAGAGCCCCGAAGGATTGGAGAAACTCAAGGTGCTCGAGCAAACCTCTGATGGCTTCGAAATCGCTGAAGCCGACCTCCGCCTGCGCGGGCCGGGCGATGTCCTCGGCACGATGCAGAGCGGCCTTGGCAACCTGCGCTTCACTGATTTTCTAGCGGACACCGCGCTGCTGCGTGAGGCAAGATTACTCGCGGAAGGAGTGCTGGGCGAGGATCCGCATCTGGACGGGGTTCATGCCGCCCTGCGCGCCATCATTCAGGATTCCGCGGATGGGATCGGCCTACCAGGGACCGCCTGAAGGGTGGACGTTCACCGATCAACGATTCGATAGACCGGCCCCGTGTGATCGACGATCAGGAGATTGCCGTCGTTGTCTTCTGCAAACGAAGGGATCAGGTTGATTCTGCCGTTTTCAGGCTGAAGCTCCTTGGTGTGGTCCTTGAAGTCGGAAACCTTCCCATTTTTCAGCAGGAACGACCAGATGCGCGGGTTCTGATAGTCTGCAAATACATAGCGGTTCTGAAGCTCCTTGATAGGGCCGTGGTAAACATAGCCGCCGGTCACTGACATACCCTGATCATCGCTGCCGCCGTGTTTATAAACGTAAACCGGCTCGATCGTGCCGGTCGGTGCATCGCCGCCGACTCCATTTGCCGGGGTGGCAATCGCCCCCTCACGAAGCCTCCACCCGTAGTTGGCACCGCTGCCCTTGCCAGCGGGCATGAAATTGATTTCCTCCCAGTGGTTCTGACCCACGTCACCGATCCAGAAATCTCCCGTCACCCGGTCAAACGAGCAGCGCCACGGATTGCGCACGCCGTAGGCCCAGATTTCCGGCTTTGCACCGGCACGGTTTACAAACGGATTATCCTCGGGGACCTGATAGCCAGTGGCAGGCGAGACGTCGATTCTCAGGATTTTTCCTAGCAGGACGCTCAGATCCTGTCCGCGTTTGTTCGGATCATTCCCCGCTCCGCCGTCGCCGTTGCCGATGTAGAGCATGCCGTCCGGACCGAAATCGATCCATCCCCCGTTGTGGTTTTCAAATTCCGATGGATAGACCATCACGATCTCACCGCTGTCGGGATCCGTGGTCCCGCCGTTTTTCGCGATGAACCGGACGATGCTCGTCTGCTTTTCCTTGTCCGTGTAGTTCACGTAGAAACGCCCGGACTTTTTGAAATCCGGTGCGAACGCGAGACCTAACAATCCTTCCTCATTGCCCTTCCGGCTGACGTTCTTGCGGATGTCGAGGAACGGTTCCTTGGACCGCTCACCGGTTTTTTCATCCACGATCCACACTTGGCCGCCTTGCTCCATGATCCAGAGTTTTCCGCTCACGCCCTTCGGAACGCCGGCCCAGACGGGGCGCTCGAAACCTTTGGCGACAAGCTGAACCCCGATCTTAGCCTGGCTGGCGATAGTCACGGAAAGGAAGGCGGCGGCGGAGAAGGATTTTAAAAACATGCGCTGAAACTATATGGGATCGCCCCGGAGACAAGGCGCTTTCGAACGGATCCGGCGTTCTTACGAAATCGCACACCCGTCTTGCCATGCCGCACCGGCGGCGTATGGTCGCGCCGGACTTGTCATGACGCCGTTCTTAAGGAAAATTCTCGGGATGAACTGGGTGCTCGTGCTGGTGATGTACGGGCTCCTCATTTTCGGCGTTTTCATGATCGAGAGCGCCGCGCGGCATCTGACCGTTTCCAAGGAACTGCTCGATCGCTTTGGCACGGTGGGTGCCTATTACGCCCACTCCCAGAAGATGTGGATCGTGCTCGGCAGTGTCGCCTATTTCATGGCGGCGTTCATCGACTACCGCTGGATCCGCTGGCTGGGGATTCCCTTCTATCTGGCCAGCATGGCGCTGATGGCGATGGCGATGATCCAGGATGATTCCGTCCACCGCCTCAAGCTCGGCGGCTTCAGCTTCCAGCCGGCCCAGCTCGGCATCGCATCGGGGATCCTGCTCATCGCCTGGCTGATTCAGGACTTGCCGAAGCTGCACCGTTGGTTCGGCGCGCCGTTCGTTAGAGTTGGGCTTATCGGCGCGCTGGCAGCGGTGCCGTTCCTGATGGTGATGAAAATGGGCGACATGGGTTCCGCTCTTGTTTGGATCCCGGTATCCATCGTGGCACTTCTGATAGGAGGGATTCCATTCCGCTACCTCTCGTTCATGGCGTTCATCGGCGCGGGCTGCATTCCGTTGCTCTATTTCGTGGCGCTGCCGCTCGTTTCAAAACGCGGACCGGAGCGGATCGATATCTGGCTGCGCATGATGCAGGAAAAGGATGTGGACATCGCCGGTCCCGCCTATGCACCGCATAACATCTCGATGGCCGTCGGCAAGGCGGGATGGAAGGGCGTGGGCTGGAATGCGACGGCCGAGCAGGGATCGCTCCATGACAAGGGATTCATCCCGCGGGATACTGCTCACAACGATTACATTTTCGCGGTCATCGCCGAGGAACTTGGATTTCGCGGAAGCTTGCTTTTGCTCACCGCGTTTGCGCTGTTGCTGATTCAGGCGCTGTTCATCGCTTTTTACAGCCGTGATGTGTCCGGGCGTCTGCTCGTCTGCTTGATCGTCGCGTTGTTTTTCGCGCACATTTTCGAGAGTATCGGCATGTGCGTGCTCATCATCCCGATCACGGGGATCCCGTTGCCGCTGATCAGCTATTCAGGAACCTTCGTGGTGATCTGCATGTTCCTGTTGGGTCTTGTGCAAAGTGTGTGGATCCACCGGAACTACAAGCCGGAGTTGAAGATCAAACCGGCCGAGGGCTGATTCCTGACAAGTCTGGGGCGCACTGGAATCGGGCCGTTTCACCGGCTGTTGATCAGACCTCCCTTGAACCGGCGTGACAAACGGTGACGGAGTAGCGGCAACAGGTCTCATAAAATGAATAAAGAAGTGAACCATGAGAATTTCTGATGTGTTCATAAATTCCTTCACAAGGGGTGGCAAATTTTGGCATCGTGAAATCTATAACCACATTTCTTTTGTTCTCCGCTCTTCTATTTCCCTGCATCACGGCGCAGATGCTGACCAATTGATCTTCCTCCCAGGATCCGCTTAATGCCTGAAGTGGCGGTGGCCGGTGAAGATCATGGCCATGCCTGCGGCGTCGGCCGCGGCGATGACTTCCGCGTCTCTAATGGAGCCGCCGGGCTGGATGCAGGCGGTGGCTCCGGCGTCGATGGCGGATTGCAGGCCGTCGGCGAAGGGGAACATGGCATCGGAGGCGACGATGCTGCCTTTCAGTTCGAGGCCGGCTTCCCTGGCTTTCCAAATGGCGATGCGGGAGGAATCCACGCGGCTCATCTGGCCGGCACCGATGCCGAGCGTGCGGTCCGCGCTGGAGTAAACGATGGCGTTGGATTTTACGTGTTTCACGATCCTCCAGCCGAAGCGCATGGCGCGCATTTCCTCTTCGGTGGGCGGGCGCTTGGTGACGACTTTGGATTCGAGATTGTCAAGGCCAAGAGCGGTGTGATCGCGGTCCATCACCATGATGCCGCCGGGGCAGGAGCGGATGACGGCGGATTTTTTCTCGATCATGTAAGCGTCGTTCATTCTCATGAGACGCAGGTTTTTTTTCTTCTGGAGCAGTGCGCGGGCGTCGGATTCGAATTCGGGAGCGATGATGACGTCGGTGAAGATTTCCGAAATCACGCGGGCGAGTTCAAGCGTGAGCGGGCGGTTGCAGACGATGACGCCGCCGAACGGGGCCTGTCTATCAGTTTCAAACGCTTTCTGCCAGGCGATGCGCAGATCATCGTCGTCCTGGCCGACGCCGCAGGGGTTGGTGTGCTTGAGGATGGCGACGGTGGGGCGGACGAAGTCGAGGATGAGGTCGGAAGCGGCCTCGATATCGAGGATATTGGTGTAGCTGAGTTCCTTGCCCTGGACCTGGGTGAAGAACTGTTTGAAATTGCCGTAGAGCGAGCACTTCTGATGGGGATTGTCACCGTAGCGCAGTTCCTGTTCGAGCGGCAGGCTGAGGGTGAAATTGCAGCCTGTGCCGGTGCGGCATTGGCCGAGGAAATCGGTGATGGCGGCGTCGTATTGCGAGGTGCGGAGGAAAACCTTCACCGCTAACTGTTCGCGGAAGCCCTTGGTGGTGTTGCCGTTGTTTTCCTTCATTTCCTCGATTACGCGGCCGTAGTCGCCGGGATCAACGATGACGGTGACGCTGGCGTGGTTTTTCGCCGCACTGCGGAGCATGGACGGGCCGCCGATGTCGATGTTCTCGATGGCCTCTTCGAGCGTGACGTCCGGTTTTGCGACGGTTTCCTCAAACGGATAGAGATTTACGACCACAAGATCGATCGGTGGAATGTCGTGGGCCTTGGCCTGGGCGACGTGCTCCTTGTCATCGCGGCGATGGAGGAGGCCGCCGTGGACTTTCGGGTGGAGGGTTTTGAGGCGTCCATCAAAAAGTTCGGGCGCACCGGTGAATTCGGAAACATCGATGACCGGGAGGCCGGCGTCGCGCAGCACCTTAGAGGTGCCGCCGGTGGAGAGGAGCTCGACTCCGAGATCGTGGAGTTCCTTGGCAAACGCGGCGAGGCCGGTTTTATCGGAAACGGAGAGAAGGGCGCGGGTGATGGGCATAAAGGTTCTTTCTCGGAGTTGATTTTCCAATCGGCAGGGTGCCGACCAGCGGGACACCCCGTAACGAACCCACCGCCCACGGGCAAGCGGAATAGGCGGCGGGCGCGGGCGAGAAAATCACGCTCGCATCTTCATGGTTGATGAGGTTCACCCTGTCGCCCTCCACGCCAGAGGGCAAATCGTTCGGAGCGCACCCACCCATTGACACCGCCCCGCTCCCCGTCGCCCCGGGAAAATGGATCTACAAGGCCATCTACCGCGTCGGCGTTAGCCCCATCGGCCAATGGAGCGCGGAAACCTCCGTCACCGTCGGCGGTTGGGAAAACCGTTAGCTTGGAACCGTGTATCCTATCCGCCGGGCTTTTTCCGGAAAGCCCGGCGGAAACCTTAGCGGCTGGAAATGGTGCGGCGCCCTGCGAGCGTCGATGTTTGTGAAAGGCAAATTTCCGCGCGATATCTGATAGCTCAGCGGTCCCCGCCTACCGCTCTAACCGATCAATCCGCCATTCCGACTCAAACGCGCAACGCGTTCAATTCGAAGCTCTTGGAATCCACTGTAGCTTTCCGACGCCTGAGCAAAACTGATTTAAAAAATGATTAACAAATCAGAACGCCAGACGTGATAGTATATTCTTGTTCAATTTAGGACTTTCCAGTCCTCCGAACGGGTGATTTAAGTAGTTCTGCAAAAATAAATCATGCAAAATAATCCAACCCAACCGATCCCAAATCCAACAGTATCCTGTGGACTAGCCACAGCTAGCCTTGTGTGTGGCATCTGCGGTCTGATTCTAGGCCCTCTCACCGGGATTCCGGGTGTCATCACAGGTTACATGGCCTTAGCCAGGATTAAAAAGTCTGGAGGCACCCTGCAAGGGCATGACATGGCCGTTGCAGGATTGATCATGGGTTACCTCTTTACCGTTATCGCTGTGGTTGTGATCCCGATATTGGCCATGGCTGGCTTTACTGCTGGCAATGCCGCCATCCAAAAAGCTCGCAAAATCACCTGCCTTGCCACCGCCACCGCTCTTGAATCCAGCATCAACATTTACTATAGCGAATACGGCAGCATGCCGCAGGGTGGCAATTCGGACGTTACCGTAAAAACAGACACTGATACGGTGCTACTGAAGGAACTGTTGGGCGCGGGTGCCGTGCGGAACACACGGGCCATCGAGTTTCTGTCAGTGAGAGACGGGAAAAATAAAAAGAATGGTCTTATTTTTGGTCCAGGTGGTGGCAGTGTGGTGGGCCTCTGCGATCCATGGGGAGGTGGTTACCATGTTCGAATGGATCTCGATGGTGACGAAAAACTTGATGTGAATGGCGAAGCATTGGGCGGTCGGCGGGTTGCCGTTTGGAGCGATGGCCCTGACCGCATGGCTGGAACCAAAGACGACGTCAAGACTTGTTGATTCAATCATCAAAGCGGGACAGACCGTTGGCCCTGAAGATGGGGTAATTTGATTTTTGAAACTGGTTCTAGCAATTGCGGTATTGATGCCGACATGCTGCCAATTTGAGTTGAGCTTCCGGCGATCCGCCGGACGGCCTCAGGTGTTCACTTCGCCTTCTGCCGGAGTTGTTCCAATCTTGATAGCGGCTTCCCGGGTTCTGCTTTCGCTTGGGGATCGGCGGGTTTATCGGGGGCGGCTTTGGTTTCTGCTTTGGCGGCGGGGGCGGGGGCGGGGGCGTCGATTCGGAGGGTGCTGTTGAGGGCGGTCTGATGGAGGATGGTGGTGCCGTTTTCCGGGACGGAGACGCGGCAGAAGACGGCGTTGTGTTTGCCGACGGTGGCGTCTGCGGCGAGGGTGAGGGGGAAGGTGATTTCCTTCTGGTCCTGGGTGAGGGGCTGCGGCGGGCAGGTTACGCCGTGGGGGAGGCCGGTGAGCTCGGCGGTGGCGGGGCCGGTGAAGGGGTGCTTGGTCTCGATTATTCCTAACATGGAGGCGGGGCGTCCTTGCTCGGCGGCGGCGAGCTCGAGCGTCATCGTTAGGTAAGGCTCGGCGACCCGGAGCGGGGTGAGGGCGGAGGCAACGAGAATGGGGCCTTGCGGGGTGTCCGCCTCGGCGAGCACGCAGACCTGCCAATCGGCGGGGGCGGCGTCGGCGCTGGCGTTGAGCTCGTAGGTGGCTTGCGATTGATCGCCGGGGATATCGATGGTGACGGGGCCGGTGACGCCGGGTGGATTCCAAAGGAAGCGGACGCTAACCTTTTCGGCGTAGCCGGGGCTGCGGGTGAGGCGGACTTTCAGGGCGAGCGTGCCGTTCCGGACGAGCGGGACGGCGGGCTTTTCCAGATCGATCCGGAACGGGGCCTCGGTGGTGACAGCGGTGGCGATGCGATCAAAACTAGCAGAGTGATAGGCACCCTGGTTGTTCACATCGACGTGGTGGATGGTGTCGATGAGTTTCCCGGTGAGGGCGGGCTCGCCGGTGGATTTCAGGGAAAACGGATAGAGGTTGCCGGCGAGGGGGGCGTCCGGCACGGCCTCGAAAACGACGGGGAAATTATTGATGGAGCGTGGGATGGGCGGCGCGTGGATGGTGACTCCGGCGGGCAGGGAACCAGCCTCGAAGGTGGCATCGCAGGCGGTGTTTTCCCGGGTGATATTGACGACGGCGGCGTAGCGGTTCCCGCGCGGGACGGGGAAGGTTTTCCACTTCTGGCTATTCACCCGCTCGACGACGGGAAGGGTGGCGGCGATGGCGGGGGCCTTCGCAGTGATCTCGATGCGATAGGTGAAGTCCGGCCCGGTGCGGTCGAGCTGGTCGCGGATTTTCAGGCCGTAATCGCCATCGGCGGGGCAGGCCCAGGAGATGACGCTATCAGGCGCGCCCTGGTCGTCGTTAGATGTGATGGGCTTGCCATCGGAGCCGTGGATGGAGAGCACGGAATCGAGCGGGGAGCGGAGACTGCGGGCGATGACGCGGAGGACGAGGTTCTGGTCCTTCTTCGCGGTGAATTTAAACCAATCGGCCTTCGAATCGCCATCGAGGATGCCATGGGCGGCGCAGGGCGGCGGCGGCATGGGCGTGGCGGATTTCAAATCGGAGTTGGGAGAAATTTCCCTAACGGTATCCAGCGGGGAGGCGGTGATCCAGTGGGGCGATGGGGCGGATAGATTTTCCTGGATGGGGAAGATTGGGAAGCGGTCGCGGGAGTCGGAGGGGAGGGTGATGAATTGTTTGATCGGGCCGGAGGGATCGCCGATGAAGGTGAACTCGATGGATTCGCCGGGCTTGCCGCCGGTGGGGAAAACCGCCTTGGGCCGGGGGAAGGTGCCGATGTGGAGGCGGTATTGGCATTGGTCGTTGCCCTCGTAGGCGGCCTCGTGGACGAGGATGCGGTAGTCGCCATCTTCGGGGGCGATGATGGAGGCGAAGGAATCGGTGCGGAGGAGCGGGGTATCGTCGCAGGAGGCGAGCTCGAATTTTTTCGGATCGAGAATGGCGACGTAGGAATCGAACATGACGCGGCCCAACCGCATGGCCTCGACTTCGACGGAGAGGCGCTGGCCTTTTTTCAACGAGCAGAGGTAGTAGTCATCGTCCTCGTTGTCGGCGATGCCGTTGACGGTGCTGTTCAGCTCGATTTTCTGCGCTGTGTCGAAGGTGGCGTTGGGTTCGGTTTCCGGGACGTTAGGAAACCGGCTGATCCAGAACGAGCGGAGTTCGGTGAGCCCGCCAGGGCTGCGGAGGCGGAACGAGTGCTCGCCGAGCGCGGCGTCCGGGGCGATTTTGATTTTCGCGATGGCGTGTTTTCCGTCCTTGATCTGGATGTCTGATAGGAAAAGGCCGGGTTCGTAGAAAAGGGCTCCGGCAGTTTCTTCGAGGCGCTCGCCGTAGAAGTGGACTTCCATTTCCGTGCCGCGCTGGCCGCCGCGCGGGTCCACGAGATTGAGGACCGGGGAGAATGCGGCGAGCGGGGTGATGAGGGCGAGGAGGATGGTGAGAAGGGATTTCAATGCGGAACTTGTGGTGGCGATCACTGGTCGCGGAGTTTTCTTCCTGGGTCACGCGGCGACAATTGATCGCCGCCACGGTTCAAGCGCGCTTTGATAGAAGGGCGTCCAGGACTTCGCCGCCGGCGCAGATTTCGATGGGGCGGCTGCCGGGGGACATGAGTTCCTTGTCGGCGTTGATGCCGATCTGGTTGTAAATGGTGGTGGCGAAATCTGCGACGGTGACGCCATCGGTATCGACCTCGCCGCCGAGGCTATCGGATGCGCCGTGGACGTAGCCTTGTTTCACGCCGCCGCCGGCGAGCATGGTGGAAAAGACGCGCGGCCAGTGGTCGCGGCCGCCGGTGGCGTTGATTTTCGGGCTGCGGCCGAACTCGGTGGTGACCATGACGAGCGTGGAATCCAACATGCCGCGGCGTTCGAGGTCGCGGATGAGGGTGGCGATGGCCTTGTCGGTTTGCGGGAGCTCTTTCTGGATGTTCCCCTTGATATTATCGTGGTGGTCCCAGCCGCCGGCGGTTAGGGAAACGAAGCGCACGCCACCCTCGATCAGGCGGCGGGCGAGCAGCATGCGCTGGCCGGCGGCGGTGCGGCCGTACTCGTCCTTGAGGGCGTCCGGCTCGGCTTTCAGATCGAATGCCTCGCGGGCTTTCTGGGAGGAGATGAGCTTGTAGGCGTGTTGATAGAACGCGTCCATGGAATCGATGGAGTCGGATTCCTCGAGCGTGCGGAAGTGGTGGTCCACGGTTTCCAACAGGGACCTGCGGCGGGCGAAGCGGGCGGCGTCCACGCCTTTCGGGAGATTTAAATCGCGGACTTGGAAATCCTTTTGCTCGGGATTCGAGCCGAGGGCGAAGGGGCCGAAGGCGGAGGAGAGGTAGCCGGAATTCGCATACTCATTCGGCACGGCCGGCACGCAGACATAGGGCGGGAGGTCGTTTCTCGGTCCGAGCTCGTGGGAAATGACCGATCCGATAGATGGATACTCGAGCGCGGGCGACGGCTTGTAGCCGGTGAACATGTTGTGCGTGCCGCGTTCGTGGGCGGCCTCGCCGTGGGACATGGAGCGGATGATGGTGACCTTGTCGGCGATCTGCGCCGTTTCCTTCATGAACTCGCCGAACTGGATGCCGGGGATCTTCGTATCGATGGCACCGAACGGGCCGCGGTATTCTGATGGGGCGAGCGGTTTCGGATCGAAGGATTCCTGATGGGCGAGTCCGCCGGGAAGGAAGATGTGGATGATGCCTTGGGCGACGGCATCGTGGGTGGCGTAGGTTTTCGTATCGCCGAATGCCTGGTTCCTCAGGAACTGGGGGAGCGTGAGGCCGAGCCCGCCTAGCAGGCCGACGTAGAAGAACTCGCGGCGGGACGGGTAGCGTTCGAGTGGATTGCCGGGGCAGATGGGTTTCATGGGTGGAGGGGGTTGCGTGGGATCGGGCCTCAATCGGTCCCATACGATGGTGCCAAAATCTTCATTTCAAAAAAGAATCTTCACGCACCTTCGGGGTTGGCGGGGAGGGATTTGTAATCTAGAGAGTGTGCCGATGGATGCGCCACAAGTGGATGGAATACAAGCAGGTAAGCTGATCGGCAGTGGCGGCTGCGGACGGGTGTATCAGGCGACGGATGAAAACGGGGTGGCGCGGGCGGTGAAGGTTTTCGAGCCGACGGGGATTTCCCGCGGGATTCTGGAGACCATGACGGAGCGGTTGGAGGTGGGCGGCTGGCCGGACGGCGTGCTGCCGGTGCTTTCCGCTACGTTCAGGGAAGGGCGCTCGTTCTGGGTGATGCCGCTGCTGGCGGATGTGACTGAGGAGGAAACGGTGCCGCGGAGTTTGCAAATGACGATGGCCACGCATCCGGGCGAGGGATCGTGGAAACTGGTGAGGTCGTTGGCGAAGGCGCTTTCCGCGATGCACGAGCGGCGGGTGGCGCACGGGAACCTGAAGCCGGGCAATGTGTTTTTCGGCGACGACGGAGAAATGTTAGCGGGCGACTGGGCGATGGGAAACATGCCCGGCGTGAAGCGTTTCAATTTCACGGACGCGGTGCTCTATCAATCGCCGGAGCAGCTTCGGAACTCTAGCGGCTATCTGGAGGAGGCGGGATACCGCTGGGATGTTTTTACTTTCGGAGTGCTGGCCTATCGAATACTAACTGGTAAATTTCCGCGGTGCCATGAGACGTTCGGTTTCGTCGCGCCCGCTGCCGGTGAGACCCGCAAGGAGGGGATCCAGGCGGATCTGGGAAAAGTGGCGCGCAATCTGGAGACGCAGCCGGACGTGAGCTGGCCGGACGAGGCGGGCAACGCGCTGGAAGCCGGGCTGCGCGAGTGGATCGACCGCTGCCTGCATCTCGATCCTCTGCAACGGCCGCTCAGCATGATGGACGTGCGGGCCGGCTTCGAGGCGGTGGAGAAAAAGCTGACGGATGATGTCGAGCGCGAGGCGCTGCTGGACCAGCGGCGCAGGGCGGAGCGGCGGGCATGGCGGACTTTGTATTTCGCGGGAGTGGCGACGTCCGCAGTGGTGGTGTTAGGTGGATTGTGGCAATTGTCGAACACGCTCCGCCTCAAGGAGCGCGGTGAGAACCACGACAACCTGCTAGTGGTGAAAGAAGCCGGCGAGAAGGCAATCGAGGCGCGGGCCAAGGCGGAGACGAGGATGAAGGAGGCGCAGCAGGCGCTGACCTATGAGAGGGAGCTTTCACTGGCGCGGCTGGAGGCATCGCGGCAGATCGGCGACCGGTTGTTTTCCTGGGCGATGGAAAAAGGCCACCGCAAGCTGCCGCCGCTGGACGGGCGGGAGCTGCGGCTGAAACGGCTGGAGCGCTACTTCGAGGATTTCCTAACACGCACGAAGGACATTCCTGATCTGGCGGACGAGCGGGCGATGATCCGTTTGCAGTTGTCGGAAATTTCTCTAGCTGCGGGTGATGCGCCAGCCGCCACGAAGCGCATAGCTGAGGCGCTCAACGCGTGGTCCGCGTTGCCGATGGACTCTGAGCTTAAGTTCCGGATGGCGACGGATTCACTGCTGCTGGCGTTGCTGCGGCAGTCGATTTCCGATCCGGAGACGGCGCCGGCTTTCGTCGCGGCGCGCAGGGCACTGGAGGCAGTGCCGCAGACGGAGGTGGATGGGGATCGGCTGAACCAGCTTCTTTCCATCCTGGATTTCCACGAGGCGAGGTTGTTAGCCGCGCGTGGGGATGACACGAAGGCGCTGGAGCAACTGCTGCGGGCCACCCAGACGCTCAACCGCATCGCAGACCAACGGCCGGACGCGGCGATCCTGCGGTCGGAACTGGCGGCGTGTTATCTCTCGTCAGCGACGATTCTCGAAGGCATGGGCAGCCTGGGCGACGCGCGGGAGGTGCGCTCGCTGGCGACGGTGGAGCTGGTGAAACTGCTGAAGGAAAATCCGGACGACGCGGCGCTGCGGCTCGATCTAGCGGGGTGCTACGGGGCGATGGCGGAGTCCGCTGTTCTATCAGGCGATATCCCGGCGGCGGAGAACCTTTCCGGGCAATCGACGAAGCTGTTGGACCAACTGCTGGCAACGCAGCCGGACAATGCCGAGGCGGTGGCGCGGAAGGCGGCGCAGCTAGGGCTGATGGCGGGAATCCATCGCGACAAGGGCATGGCGGCGGAGTCGATGCGGGAATTCGACGAGGGCATCCGCATGCTGGAGGCGATCCGGGCGTCGGCACCTGACAATGCGATGGTTTCCTACCGTCTCGCGCTGTTGTGGTGGCAGAAGGGGCGGATGATCGGGATGTCCGGCAATCGCAGCGAGGAGATCGCGTTGATCCGCCGGGCGCGTGATTTACTGGGGAAACTGGAGACGGGAGATTCCACGAGTGGACCGAGGCCGGAGCAGTTGCAGAGTTCGGTCGCGTATTTGTTAGGTGATCTCGGTCACGCGTTGCAACTGGCGAATCAGAAGGAGGAGGCGAAGAAGGCTTTCAACGATGCGGTCACGCTCTGGGAGGGGCTGCTTTCCTCGCGGCCGCAAAGTGAGGAGTATAGCGAGGGGCTGTCGTGGTGTAGGCAGCGGCTGAAGGATCTGAAGTGATTAGACATCGGAGGCGAGGATCACGACGGAAAGGAAAAGGCGAGCGCGCGCTGTTTCATCTGGATGGCCATGAGGTTGAGGGCGTTGGCGCGGGTGGGGGCTAGGTGCTCCTTGAGGCCGGAGCGGTCGATGAAATCCATGTCTGCGGTGAGCACGGCATCGGGCGTCTCGCCATCGAGCACGCGGACGAAGAGGGCGATCATGCCCTTGGTGATGAGCGAGTCGGAATCGGCCGTGAAATGAATGGTTTTCCCATCAGACGAGGCATCAAGCCAGACTTGGGATTGGCAGCCTTTGATGAGGTGCTCGGGGGTGCGGGCGGCATCGCTGATAGGAGCGAGTTTCTTGCCGAGGCCGATGACGTATTCGTAACGCTCGGTCCAGTCCTGAAAGAGTGCGAGTTCTTCGAGAAGCTGCTGCTGTTTTTCTGCGATGCTCATGAATGAGGAAGTGATACGCGGGATGCCCGCCCGGGCAAGCCGGATCAGGTCGCCGGGGCGGGTCTTTGCAGGAGGAGCGCCAGAATGAAGGCAAGGGGCGGGTGAGACTCACCAGTTCCAATGGATGAGTTGGAAACCGAGCCAGCCTGTCCGTAATGTTTGGCAACGTGCGTTTCTACGGGGTGTGGGATTTTTCACTTAAGGTGCCGGGACATTACTGTCTCTTCTTCGGTCGGACGATGAATTTCCCCCGCGACCGCCCGCGTCCGACAGTGCTATCCCGGATCTCGCTCTGAAAATTCTCGCCGCATACGGGAGCCGTGTGTAAGGAAGTCATTGTGCATACGAAAAGCCAGCGTCGTTCCCCCGGACGTGGGCGTGAAAAGGGTTTCACGCTGATCGTGTGTCTAGTGCTGATGATTTTGCTGGGGGTGCTGGCGGTGGGATTGATGGGGCTGGCGTCCGTTGAGTTGCGGAAATCATCGCGGGAACTGAATCGCCAGGCGGCCCGGTCGAATGCGCGGCTGGCGCTGGTGCAGGCGATCGCCCAGCTCCAGAAAACACTGGGGCCGGACCAGCGGATTTCCGCTACGGCGGACATTCTAAAGAGCGGCGCGACGCAACTCCACTGGACCGGCGCATGGCGCAGCACCCAGGCAAACGGCGATCCTCTTTTCACCCGGGATGACCTCACCGGCGGCCTCCGCGACAGCCGTTGGGAGCAGAAAACCGACCCTGCGGCGCAAGTGATCGAGTGGCTGGTGAGCGGCAAGGGCGATCCAAACGCCGCTCCCACGGCCGACACGGTTTCCCTCCTGCGCCAGGACCATCTTTCCATCGTGGATGTGCCGAAAATGAGCATCGGGAAATCCGGCCACTTCGCCTGGTGGACCGGAGACCTCGGCGTGCGCGCGAATCTAGCCACGGCGGACCCTCGTTCATCGATCACCGCTGATAGGAAATCCCCAGCGGACGGCGGGCTCTATCGGGTGATGGCATCGCAGGCGGCGGACATCGCGATGATGGAGGGAAAGGTGGATCTCGATGACGCCCACCGCGCCAAGCTCGTCAGCTCCGGAGCAATGGCGCTCACCACCGCAGGCCAGGACTGGGCGGGGAAACACGCGCTTGATTATACCACCAGCTCTTATGGTGTGCTGGCGGATGTGGCGGACGGCGGACTCAAGCGCGATCTCACCGCCTATTTCCAGAGCGCCGGACAGGTGCCGGATTTCAAGAATCTCAAGGGCCTGTCTGATAGCGATACACTGGTCGCCACGGGTGAGGCCGGGTCGCGCTATCAGAAGGGCGGGCCGCGGTTCGGACTGCTGCGGGATTGGGCGAGGTCGTCCGTGCCGTATGATGGGAAAAACGTGGCTGCCAGATCGCCGGATCCCGATCCAGCCGCGGGCAAGGACAGCAGCAAACTGGCACTGGCGAACGAGAATCCCGTGAAGCTGGCGGGGAACCAGAAAGCCGGCCTGCAGCCGATCCTGGTGGAAGCCACGAATTTCACCCAGATGAGCTGCTATACAGACACGCAGACGTCGTCCTACAAAACGTTCCAACTCCGGCAACTGATGTATCCGAGGGTTGTGTTATGGAATCCCTATAACGTGAAGCTGAAGTTTGACAAGGCGATCATCATGATCCAGGGCAACGGCCGCCAGGAAATGTGGACGTCCAACGCCAACCCTAACAATCTCCCGTGGTGGCGGTTCCGCGCCACCACCCAATGGATCAACTTTGAGGGCGGACGGAGTACTGCTTTCGCTCCGTGGAACGAGTTGATGGCCTCGGAAGGCTACAATGATCCCTACATGGGTTCTTACTATTTCACCATTCCGGAGACGACCTTCGCGGCGGGCGAGTGTCTGGTGTTCTCTCCCGCGAAGTCGGCTGAATATGACGGGCTGAGCGCCTACCGGCCGGGTGCCTACGATCTAGCGAACAACGTGCTGTCATGCGTGGTGACTCCGGATCCTGCGAGATGTTATTATGTTTCCGCGTCGGATTTGGATGGTGGAATGAATTTTCAGCCCACGGAGTTCTGGTATGCGCCATCGGCATTCTATATGAATGGCAGGTTCGTGCAAGTGAGCAACCAGAGTGACGACAGCCGGGCGATCTTGAAACAAGTGGGCAGTGCGGGGGTGGTGACGTTCGAGGTGTTCGACACGCTGCCGCAGATTTCCGTGCTTTCGGCCTTCTTGCAATACGGAGCAGGCCGGGAGCCGCGGATCGCATGGAACGAATATGGGCGCATGCCGGTGCAGTTGTTGGACAAGGCGAGTCCGAAACCAACGGTGATTCCCAGTGTCAGAACCCGCGAGGGCATCCGGCTGCGGTGGTTCGATGAACCGAAGTCTAAATTGAAAAACTCGGGTCCGCTCAATGGAACGGCGTTTCTCGATGATGCGCTGCTAGGAAACTGGAATCCGCGCGCTTCGTTCATCATGCGCTCGCCATGGGAGAACATCGGTGGGGATGTGAATGGCGGGCCGTGGTTTTTCGGTGCCTATACGAGGGATCTGTTCGACCAGGAGGTAAGCTGGGACGATCAGGTGCCGGTGCCGCGGGACGGCCGCTATCATGGAAATCCCTTCGGCCAGCCGCAGGAAGGGGAGGAGCGGTATGTGCTTTTCGATGTTCCGCGGAACGAGACCGGCATTGTCTCGTTAGGCCAGCTCCAGCATGTGAAACTCTCGGAACTCGTCTGGCAGCCGTCGTATGCCGTGGGGAACTCTCTGGCAGATCCGCGTCTCGGAACGGGCGGCTACACGGGGCTGGCCCGCACGTCGCCGGTGCTGGCGAAAACGGATTCCGCGAAACTCGGCGGATTCTATCAGGATGAAATCGGCTGGTCGGGTGACCCGCAGCGCTCTGCGGGCAAGAGCGATTGGGCGGACACCGGACGCGCGATCCTCGGCAGCCTGCCTGCGGACGACAATGTCGTCTATGACCTTTCCTTCGAGGCGAACCGCGGGCTGTGGGACAAATATTTCCTATCAAGCGGAACGGTCGAAGAAAAACGGAATTTCCTCGCCGATCCCGCGAAGCACCCGCTGCCGAACGGCCGGATGTGCCTCGCTCCGGGCACCCGCGCACCGGCGGCGGACGCTGCGCTCGCGGATTTCCATCAGTCATCCTATCAGCTCATGGTGGACGGCGCGTTCAACGTGAACTCGACGCGCGTCGAGGCGTGGAAGGCCCTGCTAGGATCGTCCCGCCGTTCGGGCTTCGGCAGCGGGGTGAACGTGCCTTTTCCCCGAGTCCTGAATCCGCCGGGCGATGCTTGGAAAGACGGCGATCCCGCATCCGGCGGCGGCGTGTGGGACGGCTACCGCGAGCTCACGCCTGACGAGATCGACCGGCTGGCGCTGGCGATCGTCGCTCAGGTGAAACTGCGCGGGCCCTTTCTCTCTCTATCGGACTTCATCAACCGCCGCCTCGCCGAGGATGAAACGGGAAAAACCGGCGCGCTGCAGGCGGCGATCAAAAGCGCGGGCCTCAATTCCACGCTGACAAAGGACTACCAGCTTGATAACAAAAACCCTCTGCCGGATTACGCTCCCCCCGCCAATATCACCGACGCCACCCGCATGGAGCAGACGCTCAAGCCCGCCTCGAAGGCATGGGGCGCGCCGTCCTATCTCACGCAGGCCGATGTGCTGCAAGTCCTCGGCCCGGCGCTCGCCGCCCGCTCGGACACATCCGTTGGCTTGCACCGGGAGAAATTTGATTTGAAATGAGCGCATGAAATTCCTCTCCGTCCTTTTGCTTGTCAGCGGTGCCGCCTATGCGCAGGAAAAACCGAAGGCCGCCGGGCGACACGTCCGGTTTCTAGCAGTGGGCGAGATGCCGCCATTCCGCCAGGAAATCCGTGGCGACGTCCGCTACGAACTCGATCCACCGGAAGGCAGCATCCCGCCGCGTGAGATGATGATAGGCTCCGGCGGCAACAAAAAGGAATCCGCCAGCCTGCGCCTCGGCCAGATCAGCGCGCCGCTCGTCGTTCCCGCTGGCACTGGACCACTCGTCCTGCGCCGGCCGGGAGAAAAGGACGATTCCGCACCATGGCTCCGGCTCACCCGGCCGGAGAGCGATGATTTTCTCGTCATCCTCTGGCGTGCCTCGCCCAAGGGCACATGGAATGAAGCGGGTGCGCTCATCCTGCCGGATGGCCCGCTCTCTGCTCCCGCCGGCAGTGTGCGGGTGATCAACATCGCGCCTGTCGATGTCGGCATCGTCATCGGCAGCGAAAAACTCATTCTATCAGCCGGGAGAACGTTCCAGCGGCAGGTGCCCGCCGGTCCTGACCAAGCCTTCCAGATCGTCGTCAACGATGCAACCGGCACACCGCGCCGCCTGCACACCGGGACCGTCACTCAGAACCCGGGCGAGCGCAGCCTGGTCCTTATTTATCGCGCCGATGGCGAGGCACCCCGCCGTCCCGTGAAAGTCTCCGTCCAGCGCGAGCCGGTCCCTTTACCGCCGCCGGGAAAGGGTAAAAAGTGAGATGGCTGCGGATGGTTCCTGCCGGGATGTTTCGCCATCCGCAGCGCTTGAATGTTCTCGACGCCAGCCACTCGGGCGGGCTTCCTTCTCCTAAGCAACATGAGCGAAGAAACCGAATCCTCCCCTGAAGATCTCCCGACCCCGGCCGCCGCAAGGGAACCGCGCGCCCGCAGGATTTCCACTCCCCGCCCGAAAAAAGCGGCCAAATCCGCCCCACGCGCTGTGAAGCTGGCTGCCGGACCCGCCGCAGATCCCGCTCCTGCGGAAAGCGTCCAGGCCGATGCGGCGGATCATTCGGACGCGCCGCAGTCCGCCGGTTCCGATAACGACTGGCCGGAACCCGAAGCGGCCTCCACCGGCAATCCATCCCAAACCGAAGGAACCAAGCGCAAGCGCCGCCGCCGCAAAGGGAAGGGCAAGGGCGATGCCCCGCAGAACGCCGCCGCGCCTGCCCACGAGCAAGCCGCCGCTCCGATCAGCGAAGCGGGCGAGCCGTCCGAAGCCGCTCCACGTCCGCCCGCCGGACCCAAGCCGCAGCAGCCGCCGCAACCCCAACAACCGCCCCAGCGCCCGAAGGTCGATCCCGAACTGCTCACGAAAATGGCTTGGAAGATCTATCTGGCGGAGGTCAGCGAGGAAGGCGTCGCCCTTATCGGTGACAACGACGCGAAGGATCTTTCCCGCCGCTGTTTCCGCCTTGCGGAAATTTTCGTCGAGGAGCAGATGCGCCGTCGTTAGGATGGTTGTTGCCAGTGCGGTTCATCCAGCCGTAATACTGAAAGCCTCAATGGATGCCTCCGACCGGCTCTCGATAATATTCAATCCAACCTCTGAATGAATTCCACCATGAAAACCCTCGTTCCTTTTGGCTCCCTCATGCTTTTACTTGGCTTTGCGATCGGCTGGCTGGTCAAGCCCGTCCCTGCGGCTGGAGGTGCCGCCCCGGCCGCCGTCATGGCACCCTCGAAAAGCAGTTGGAGCAATAGCGCAGCGAGCTAAAGTCGAAGGGACTTGGTATCTATGGGAACGTTCTATCGGGCATGGAAGCAGGCCGGTGAAGTGAGCGGAATACATGGCACCCCTGATGGAGAGCTGCTTTGCGGTGCCGACATCGGCGCGTGCATGACCTGCCGGTATGACATTGCGGAGAATTGCTCCCTGGACAACCGCAGGATTTTCTGTGAGATGGACTCCGTCGGTAATCTCTATCTGACCGGCAGGGGCGGGACCGCCATTGGCCAGGATGGCAAAAGCCCGGCGGGATCCCGGTCAACGGGAACTGGACCGCCAACGTCTTCTTTGGCGGAACCTGCTGATCAACGGGTGACCCGCAGGCGCGCGAATTTTTTACCCGACTGCGGATCCAATGGCACCGGCATGGAAACGAGTTCGATGTTCTGCTCACCCGCCACGGCTATCGTGACAGCCTGCTGCTGGCTGAGCACGCTCCATCCGCCGATTTGTAAATCCGCGGAAACAAGGATCTCGTAAACCAGATCCGGTGCCAGCTTGTTGCGGCGGTAGGTGAAGGCGAGCGCGCCGGGCTCCTGAGAGCTGGAGACGAGACGCGGAGCCAAAGCGCCTGAACTGCCGGAGAGCGGATCGAGGCCGAGTCCATAACAGAGCAGGTTGTTGATGCCATCTTGATTCGGATCTGCTGCGGGTTCCCGGTGTTCCTCCGGCAGCGCGGCAAAGGTAGGATACCCGGATGCCCAGGATTCGTAGGCGGTGGGCGGCGGGTCCAGCAGCGAACCGGTGGCGGTGATGGCGCTATACCAGATCCCGCCCATCTGGTTGTAGCCCGCCTGACCCGGATGAACACCGTCGCCCGGTTGGTAGAAGTTTTGCGATGGGTCCGCGCTGGTGTAAACCACCAAGGTGTTCATGTCCACCAGAGTCACGTTGCGGCCGGCGTTCCGATATTGTTGGACCAGATTGCGGACCTGGATGTTGTAGAGGTTCGCGTTGTTGTTGAGGGTCGCGGCGGTCTGGCCGTTCCAGTCTTTTCCACTGATCGGCAGGACCGTGGAGACATAGAGCCTCCGCTGGGGATAGCCGGTGGTGATCTGGTCGATCAGGCTGCTCAGGTTGTTGGCGATGGTCGCGATCGGCACGTTTTGGATGACGTCGTTAGTTCCCAGCATCATGAGCACCGTATCCGGTTGCACGGCCATCCATGCGGTAAGATTGGCGAGCACCTCATCGGTACGGATGCCGTTGGTCCCGTTGTGATCGGGATCCATGCCAGGTGCTGGGTTGTCGTTTCCGGTGCCGACGAAATCGAAGGAGAAACCGCCGCCTGTCAGAAGTGTGTGGAGGTTTTTCCGATAGCCGCCGGGAATGTCGCTGTTGGGAAAATTGACGTCATTGGTGCCGCGGGTGATCGAGTCGCCCAGAGGCATGATTTTCGCAGTCTGGGACCAGGCTGTGATGATCATTACCGGAAAAGCCGCTAGGACGACGGCGCATAGCCGCAACGGGCTTCCGGCCGGGAGTGGGGTGGGGTGGTTCATAACGCGGGGGCGGGGAATCGCTTGCTGGTCGGAAATTCCGATATCTCACGATAGGTCCATCGCACGTTTCGCATCACCTGCCAAAAGAAAATTCGTAACGAGGGTGGGCTTCCGGCGAGGAAAAGCTGCGGGTCCGGGCGGGGCCCGCAGCTGGAAATGGGGTGGGCGGGTTGTCAGTTTCCCGGAGCCAGCGGCATTTCATCGAGGTTCTTGTTGGCATATTCCTCCGGCGTCATGGATTCGACGTGGCCGTCCACAAAGAGGATGGGGGCTTTCCCATCGGAAAGCAGTTCTTTCAGTGGGCTTTCGTCAAACTTCGCGATCTCGGCGGTATCGTAAGTGTAGGTCGAGATGTTGTTAGGTGCGACGATGGGCGTGCGTTCCGGATCAGGGATGGAGGCGAGTGATACAACCGTCGCAAGATCGGCTGTAGATTGAGGAGTCTGTGCTGCGGCGAGGTTTTGTGCGACCATCAGGTTCATCGCGTAGCCGGGATTGAGCGGCGTCCATCCGGCGCTTTCCTTTAACATTGGATTGCGCATGAATGACTTGGTGCTTTCCCACCACTGGTCTTTTCTGAACTCCGCGACGGGGGTGTCCGGATAAACGATGAGAAGGCAGGCCTCGGTCCACTGGAGGCCCACGGCGGTCGTCCCGTCCGGGAGTAGGGTGTCGGCGGCTTTGGCGGCCGGCAGTTTCATTGAATGGTCGGTCGCGTGGGTGATCAGAACTGCGCCGATCTGGCGCAGATTCTGCACGGCCTGGCTGGCCTGCGCCTTGCCCAGCATCTTCCGGCTGACCGATACCGAGATGGCGGCGAGGGCGGCGATGATCGCGATGACCACCAGCAGTTCCACCAAGGTGAAAGCGCGCTGATCTGACTTGAGTTTAATTACCTGTTTCACGGAATAAGACTAGACAGGCTCAGTGAGTGGTCGTCAACCGCCATTGCATCTCTATTATATGGGGTGCCTTCGGCGCGTTGAGTCGGTTCGTTGTCGTGGATTTCCCATGAGCCGGAGCGGTCCAGCTTGAGCAGGCGGTCGTGGTATTGGATCAGCGTTTCGCGGTGGCCCACGCTGATGAAGCCGATTTCCGAGTTCCTGATAGTTTGATAGAGTGTCTGCTGGTTTTCCTCGTCGAGCGCGCTGGTCGCTTCGTCGAGAAAGGCGAACTTCGGCTTGCGAAGGAACAGCCGGGCGAAGCCGACCCGCTGCTGCTCGCCGAGTGAAAGCACGTTGCCCCAGTCCACCACGCGGTCGAGGTCGTTGTCCACACGGGCGAAGACATCGGATAGATTCACCTTGTCCACGATCGCGTGGATCTCCTCATCGGTGGCACCGCGGTCGGGATACGGATAGAGCAACTGGTCGCGCAGGCTGCCCTCCACCATGTACGGGCGCTGCGGCAGGAACATGAGCTGGTTGAACGCGGGACGTTCCAGCAGGCCGCTGGCGCCATACCATAGCCCGGCGATGGTGCGGAGGACCGAGCTTTTTCCCGTGCCGCTCGCGCCCATGATGATCAGGCTCTGGCCGGGGCGGAGCTCGAAGGAAAGGTCGTTCACCAGCATCTTGCTTTTGCCCGGCGTGCAGATGGTGAGCTTGTCGAGCCGCACGATGTGGCAGCTTTCCTCGGGCGCTTTTCCAGCCTCGTCGGAGATACGTATTTCCTCGGCATCGTGCTCGTCGAGCTGGTCCCAGAGGCTGCCGAGACGTTGCACGCCTGCCAGATAGGCGCTCAACTGGCCGAACTGGGTGATGATCAGCGAAACTGCGGTGAGCACCTGGCCAAACGCGCCGGCCGCCTGGGTGACGACGCCGAACTCGACTTTTCCCTGCATGTACATCGGCGCGACGACCAGCACCGGCAGGATCAGCGCGAGGTAGTTGTAGCTGTTGGTGAAAAACGCGAGGTGGCGGTTCCGGACGATGACGAGCTGCATGTTAGCCACGGCGGCGGACAGGCGTTTGAAGAGATCGAGGTGCTCGCGTTTTTCTCCCCGATAGAATGCGATGGACTCCGCGTTGTCGCGCACGCGGACGAGGGCGTAGCGGAAGTCCGCCTCCTTTTCATATTGGTGGTAGTGAAGCCCGACGAGCTTGCGGCCGATGAGCACGCTGATCGCAGTTCCCGCCACCGCATAGACGACGAGCGTGACGACCAGTGTGCCGGAAATCATCCACAGCACGCCGACGAAGGCCACCAGCGTCACCGTCGAGTTCAGCACGATCAGCAGGAAGGCGAGCGAACTGGTGGTGAAATTCCTAACGTCCTCGCTGATCCGCTGGTCCGGGTTGTCCACGCTTTCCGATCCTAGCAGGCGGAAGTAAGCGCGGTTGTTGAAATAGCGCTTCACCAGGTGCTGCGCCATCCACTCGCGCCATAACAGAGCCAGCCGTTCCTCGACCCACCGGTAGTAAACGCCGATGGGGATCGCGAGCGCAAAACTGCCGAGATACCAGCCGAGCGCCTTCCAGTAGGCGGCCGGATCCTTGTGGGTGATGGCCGTCATGAAGTCCCGCCCGGCGTAGCTCATCAGGACTTGGATCGCACCCACTGCCAGCGCGAGCAGCAACAGCGCGATGAGGAATCCCCGCGCCTTGTGACGGCGTTCTGAAGCGAAGAACGCCTTTGAAATCAGCCAAAACTGGCGGCAGGTGGTTTTCAATGACCGGCGATCCTCGGCAGGATCCTCTGCGGGTGCCTTCTTGGGAGCTGTTTCTTCCACGTTCCGGTGAGATTACGCGGATGCCGGGTGCATTGCACCCGATTTTTTCCTGAGATTTGATTGAAATTGCGCCGTGCCCCGGGATGCGTCATGGATGGCGGCCATGACGGGTAAGGAAATTCGGGAAGTGCTGGATCAGGCGCGGGTGCTGCCTAGCAAACAAATGGGGCAGAATTTCCTCATCGATCCGAACATGGCGCGCTGGATCGTCTCGCAGCTCGAAATTTCCGAGGACGACGCGGTTTGCGAAGTTGGACCGGGCACCGGCGCGCTGAGCGTGCATCTCATCGGCAAGGTGCGGAAATTGATCCTCATCGAGTTCGATCCCCGGCTGGCGGGCGCGCTGGCGGAGCGTTACAAGGACGATCCGAGCGTGGAAGTCCTCCACGCCGATGGCGCGAAATTCGACGGCCGCCTGCTTTTCAAACACCGGAAGCTGAAATTTCTCGGAAATCTCCCCTATTCCTGCGGCGGTGCGATCATGAAAAATTTACTCAGCCGCCCGCATCCATTCGAGCGGGCGGTGATTATGCTGCAAAAGGAAGTCATCGAGCGCCTCGCCGCCAAGCCGGGCACGAAAGACTACGGCATCCTCTCGCTGCGGACACAGGCAAACTGGGAGGTCGAGCCAATGCGCACCGTGCCGCCCGAGGCGTTCTATCCGCGACCGACGATCGACTCCGCGGTGGCCGTGCTACGGCCGCGGGTGGGCGGGCTGCCACCGTTCGACTACCGGCTTTTCGATGAGCTGGTCCGCCGGGGTTTCGCGCAGCGGCGCAAGCAGTTGAAAAAGCAAATGCCGGACGAACCCGCGTGGGAGGAAATTTGCGCGGAGCTCAAAGTGCCCGCCACCGTGCGCGGCGAGGAGCTGACTCTATCGCAATGGGTGGATCTCACGCGCGCCTACGATCCGCATCCGCTCAAGGATCTGCCGCAGAAAGCGGGCGAGATTTTCGACGTGGTGGATGAAAATGACAACGTCACCGGCCAGGCCACCCGCGCCGAGGTCCACGCGCAAAAACTCCTGCACCGCGCGGTCCACATTTTCGTCACTAACAAACGCGGCGACGTGCTCCTGCAAAAACGCTCGCTGCTCAAGGACCTCTGCCCCGGCGTGTGGGATTCCAGCGTTTCCGGCCACCTCGACGCCGGGGAAAACCACGCTTCCGCCGCCATCCGCGAGCTGGAGGAGGAAATGGGCATCCGCGTGGAATCCGCGCCGGAGGAGATCGCCCGCATCGCCCCATGCGCGGAAACCGGCTGGGAGCACGTCCGGCTTTTCCGCACAAAATACGACGGCACCCTGCGTTTCCCGAGCGCGGAAATCGAGGCTGCGATGTGGTTCCCCGTCGCAGAAATCGACGCCTGGATCGCGAACCGACCGGAGGATTTTGCGAGTGGATTTCTGGCTTGTTGGAAACTCGGGAAACCGAATGTCTGAAAGAATGAATCCGTCGCCGCTGTTGCATCAAAACCATGGAACGCCGCACCTTCATCAAAACCGTCGTCGGGGCATCACTCGCCGCCGAGATTTCCCACGCTCAAACCACCGCTGCCCCGGAACGCAAGCTCGGCTGGGCGCTGGTCGGGCTCGGCTCGCTGAGCGCTAACCAGATCGCTCCCGCCCTGCTGAAAACCCAACATTGCCAGCTCGCCGCAGTGGTCACCGGCACGCCGGAAAAGGGCGTGAAATGGCGCGAGAAATACGGCCTCACGGAAAAGCAGGTTTACGACTACAGCAGCTTCGACAAGATCATCGACGATCCTAACATCGACGTCGTCTGCATCGTCCTGCCGAACGGCATGCACCACGAATACGTCCTCCGTGCGGCGAAGGCCGGCAAGCATGTGTTCTGTGAGAAACCGATGGCGAACACCGCGCAGGAGTGCCGCGAGATGATCGCCGCCTGCGAGACCGCGATGAAGTATCTCGGAATGGGCTACCGCTGCCAGCGCGAGCCGCATCACGTCGAGGCCATCCGCTTCGCGCGGGAGAAGGTGTTCGGCGACGTCGTCCACGTCGATGCGGGCTTCGGTTTCAAGATCGGCGATCCCACACAATGGCGCCTCAACGGCAAACTCGCCGGCGGCGGCGCGCTGATGGACGTGGGCGTTTACGCGCTCCAGGCCTGCCGCTATCTGATTGGCGGGGAGCCGTCGGAAATCACCGCGTTTGAGACGAAGACGGACAAAGTGAAGTTCGCCCAGGTGGACGAGACGATCCAGTGGCTGATGAAATTCCCATCCGGCAAAACCGCGAACTGCACCACAACCTACAATTTCAACGGCCTCAACTTTTTCACCGCCACCGCCACCAAAGGTCGCTTCGGCATGTATCCGACCTACGGCTACTCCGGACTGAAAGGCTGGACATCGGACCCCGCCCACCCGCTGGATTTCGCCGATACCGACCATTTCGTCACCCAGATGGACGCGTTTTCCGAGGCTATCCTAACGAGCAAGCCGTTCGAGCCCTCCGGCGTCGAGGGCCTGCGCGACCTGCTAGCCGTCGAGGCGATTTACCAATCCATCGCCAGCGGCAAGGCCGAACGCGTGGCGGCCGTCTGAACGATGCCCGAAACCAATCCCTACGCCCCGCCGAAGTCCACCGGTGTGGAGTCGTCGTCCCTGCCCTCGTGGCAGTGCTACGGCGAGCGGGTGGTGGCGAAAAACGGCGCAGCGCTGCCGAAGGTGGATCTGGAAACCGGCGTTTCTGATGGAGAACTGATCGGCATTTCCCGGGTCTATCAACCATCCGGTGCGGGCCAGGCGTTCCGCGTGGTCTTACTCATCGCCGTGTACATGATCGCGAAAAACGTGCTGCACACCGAAGATTCGTGGCTGCTGTGGACGGTGGTCGGCGGCGCCATTTTGGTAAACTGGCTGCTGCGCCTGCGGGGAAATGTGGGCGGCACGGTCACCATTCTGGAATACCGCGAGGCCGCACTTGAACGCCCCCGGGCGATCCGCCGCAAGCTGCGCGGTGGCATGCTTTTCCTATCACTCGGGACGATGATCGGCGGTCCGTGGCTGGTGGCCCGGTCCTATCCGGCGGACCTCTATCTGCTGCTCGGTGGCATCGGAGTGCTGGTGGCCCGCACGGTCTGGGCGGCATTCGACCGCCCGAAGACCCGCAGTGAGTCCGGGCCGGCCGGAGCATTGCGCATCAGGAACGTCCACCCCGAGGCGATGATGAAACTGCGGAAAATCGAAGCCGAGGAGCGGCAGAAAAATGCGGCCGCCACTGTTGCCAGGAAACGCCGGGTGTTCACTTCGTTCTATCATAAGTTCCCGCTCGCATCACTGCTAGGGGACGGGTGGAAAAATCCGTTCATGATTCTCGTCGTGGCGTTGATGAAGGTGCTGCGCTCAAAACGCTTGGAGCGCGGGAGTTTTGATTTCACCGAAGCAGTTGAAATCCGTGAAGACGAAATGAATGAAGCACTCCGCGCAAAAACCGCCGCATGGCTGGCCGCGCATCCGGATTGGTCGCCGTTTCTGATGGAAAAACTGCCCTCGCCCGTGGGTGATCTGACAATCGAGACCGCGCTGCTCGCCTCACCCGGTTTCGAGCATGCCGCTTGTTTTCACCACTCGTGGCTGGAGCGGAAACCCACCGCCGGCGTCAGCGAGTTTTCCTTCCTCACTTGGCTGAAGAACGGGAAAATCCTCTGCACCACCCACATGCCGCTGCTGCCGATAGAGCGTCCGGACGTGGATGCCGCGCGGGTGAGAGGCACGGCGGAGCGGGTTTTCCAAGCACACCTCGTGCGTTGCGGCGGACGTGAAATCAATCCCGCCACCAGCCCGGCGGAACTCCGCGAACGCTTCCAACAAGAGCGGCGGGATGCCGGCGCGCTGCTAGAAGCCGCCGGTCTGCGCGGCCCGGCTCGCGAGATCGGCTGAATGACGGACCGCGGCCTTCAGCCGGCCATTGGCGTCCGTTTCCGAAAAACTTGCCGACTGAAGTCAGCGGTCCGTGCGAGACGCCCCTCTATTTCCTCACTTCAGCATCTTGCCGAGCACGCGGATCGCCACCCGCATCGAGATGTCCAGCGACTCTGCGGAAATGATTTTCATGTTGTCGCCCGGAGTATGCCACCAGCCGCCGCGGCTGAAATCACCGATCATATCCACCGTCGGGATGCCCGCGAAATTCAGCGGCACATGGTCATCAATGATCGGCCCCAGCGCCATGCCGAAGTAGCGCTCGACATTTTCCTCCTTCGCGGAAGATAGCACGAGTTCCTTCAATTCCGCAGGAGTGTCAGAGGAGAGTTTGATCGATAGATCCTTGTGGCCTATGATGTCCAGCAGGAGCCCATAGGACGGCTTGTCATTTCTCGCGCGCCAGTAGTTTGCATAGAAACGGCTGCCATAGAGCCCATCCTGCGGCGTGATGTTATCTCCGATTGATTCCTCGCCGTCGAAGAATACCAGTTCCACCCGACTGGCATCCTCCTTCGAGAGCGTTTTGGCGATTTCCACGATTGCGGCACAGGCGGATGCAGCGTCGTCCGCACCGACAAAATGCTTGTCTTTGAACAACTTGGAATCGATGTGGGCGCAAAGCAGGACCTTCACCCCACGCTGCCATGGATCGCCGGACCCGGTGGAAAAACGCGCGCGGAGGTTCTCAAATTTCATGTTTCCCAACGGAGTCATCCGCTCGAACGGCTGCGCTTGTGTGACCCAGCCGCTTTTTTCCAGCTCGGTTTTCACCAGCTCGCGCACCGCCTTGAGCGCCTCGGATTCCGGCGGGCGCGGGCCTTTTTCGACGATCCGGGCAGTCAGCTCGTAGGCGGCTTTCCCGAGATGTCCCTCGCGGCTCTTCCACCAGAAAACTCCGCCGCCACCGAGGGCGAGCACCAACACGACGACCAGCAACAGACGCGAACGCATGGCCGGAAGATGGGAAGTCCCTCCGCCCATGGAAAGAATGATCTTCGCCACGGCTTGCCAAGTCAGCACTCTCCGCTACTTTGCGCCACCGATGCGCCTGCCTGACCCCGATTCCGAACCTGCCATCCGCGATCCGAAAAAACTGCGGAACACGGCTCTGGTCCTTGTCGCCATCATCTTCCTCGGCGGCTGGCTGGTGCTCAAGGCCTACGATCAATGGTCCGCAAAACTAGCCGGCGACGACCGCCCGGCCATGGTTTACCGCATCACCCCGGAGCGCGACCTGCGGATGCTGCGGCAGGATGGAAAAATGGCCGATCTGGTGGACCTCCGCGGCAAGGTCATCGCCGTGAACGTTATGAGCAACCGGGATCCGCAGGCCGCCGCGCTCAGCCTCGCCGTGATGAAACGGCTCGCGGAAAAAAGGGCGGCCGACCCGAATTTCACCCTTGTTTCCCTCATCATCGATCCGATTCCTTCCGAGCAATTGATCAGCGTGCTCGCCACCACCTCCGCCACCGGCGGCATGAAACTCCCGCAGTGGTGGCTGGGCAGCAACGAACCGAAAACGCTCCATAAATTCATTAAAAACGAACTCAAGGCCAACATCTATCCGAACGAAGCGGGCGGAAAATGGGAATATGACGCGTCCATCGTCCTCATCGATAAAAACGGCCACGTCCGCCGCGGCGTCGTCCCTCAGAAACGCGGAGGCCCGCCATTCGTCGCCACTTTTGATTTCGACCAAGCCGCCTCGTGGGATGCGAAAGGCGTGAAGACCGGCACCGATCATAACAACGCCGGGCAACTCGAAATCCTGCTCAACCACACCATCGACAAACTGCTCGCCGAGGAATTCAAGCCCTGATGAAACGCACCACCACCATCGCCCTCTTCTACACCGGCGTCGCCGTCATCTGCGCCGGCGTCCTCAGCATTTCCATGTGGCTCGCCAAAGGGCTGAATGCGGACTATCAGGCACCACCGGTCGTCGTGAACACCGGCAAGGACACCGCGACCGAGTGGTTCCCCATCGCGAAAGACCTGGCAGCCACCAACCAGGATAACAAGCCGGTGAAACTCTCCGACCTGCGCGGCAAGGTCTGGATCATCGCCGAGTTTTTCGCCATCTGCCCGCACTGTGCGGTTAGGAATGGCGAGGAACTGCGCAAGATCTACGACGAGTTCAAGGGCGATCCCGATTTCCACATGACCTGCATTTCCGTCGATCCGGAAAACGACGGACCCGAGCGCCTCCGCGACTACTCCAGCGCCCTCAGCGCCGATAGCAAAAACTGGTGGTTCCTCAACGCCGGCGATGCGAAGACCACTCACGATTACCTTGAGCACGAGCTGAAATTCTTCGGCATCCGCGAGCGCACGGACCCCGTCGATATCGAGGCGAACGGTAAATATTCACACGATCTCGGCTTCATTCTGGTGAATCGTGATTTCCAGGTGATCGGAAAATGGCCTCTAGCGGATGCCCGCTCGGAAGAGGCGAAAAAGCGCGATCCCGGCATGTATCAACGCCTCAAGGACGAGCTCTTCACCCGCATCCGCACCGAGCTCGCGAAAAAGCCAACGACCGCCAACTGATGAACGAAGAACGCAGGCGATGGCTGACCCGCGCTCCGCAGGAGGCGCTTTCGAAAAAACTCGGTGTGGGCGCGTGGATTCTATCGACCATGGTGCTGCTGCTGGTCGTCGCGATGCAAAAGATCAAGCTGCCGCTGCCAGACGGCTGGTCCACCTCCTTTCTCCCTCCAATCCATGCCAGCATCAACGCCCTCGCTGCGGTGGTGCTGCTGATCTCGCTGATTTTCATCAAGCTCGGCCAGGTGAAGCTCCACCGCGCGGCGATGGTGCTGGCGATGTTTCTATCGGTTTTATTCCTGCTCTCCTACGTCGCCTATCACATGACGAACGATCCCACCCGTTTCGGTGGAGTCGGGCCGATCCGCACTGCCTATTTCCTCCTGCTCATCACCCATATTACCTTCGCAGCGGTGAGCCTGCCTTTCATCCTCTTCACCTTCATCGCCGGCTGGACCAACCGCTTCACCGCGCATCGCAGACTCGCCCGCTGGGTTTTCCCGCTCTGGCTCTACGTCGCCATCACCGGCCCGATCTGTTACTGGATGCTGCGGCCGTATTATTGAAGCGGCATGATCCCCGACGAGATGGAAATCACAAGTGCTCCGGGTGATCTTTCCCGGAATGCGTGGTATCTACCAGGAGATCCCGCCGCCCGGAAGATCGGGATTTTCCTCTCCTATCTGAAATGGGAATCGAAATAACCTGACTATAAAATACCGCAGTCGTTTGGTGAAATACCGGGGTTTGAGGGTTTTTTAAAAAGTCCGCCAATCCTCCGCATCGGTCCTGACTACCGCTTTCCTACGATCACGGGAGATCCTGATGACGGGCCTTTGCCGACTGCGCCACCGCCGTGGGCGCGGACCATCTGGTCACTTCGGACCGCCACTTTGATGGAACCCATCAAGGCACGTAAAGCGTGTCTTCCCTGTGGTTGTTTCGCGGGGTGATATCGCGGCCAAATGTGCCGAGGGTGATTCTGGAATTGACTTGGATCGGCTCGTTTCGCGGCAGGCCACTGAGGCGGACGGGCATGGAGAAGGTCTGGATGGCGCCGGGGGTGATGGTGGTGGCATTGAACCGGCGGGAGCCGAGCGGGGTGCTGATTTCCAAAAGGGTGTTGACCAGGATGGACGTGCCGCGGTTCTGGACGGTGACTTCGAGATGATCGCCAGAGCCGTTGCCTGCGTCTCGGACAAGGCGTTGATCGGTGATGGCGGCATCGACGATGCCGGAGATGCCGCGGTTCATGACGCGCGCCATGTTGAGGATGCCGCTGCCGAATTCGGAGTCAGGGCCGCGGAGGCCGGCTTCATCAGCGTTTTTCATGACGATTTCCGCCGCTTCACGAGCTCTCATGCGGACGCCGCTGCCATTCGACATGGTGGCGGCAATCGCTCCGGTGACGATGGGCGCGCTGGCTGACGTGCCGCTGATTTTTGCATAACGACCGCCTGGCCAGGCGGCATTGATCGAGTAGCCGGGCGCGGTGAGCGAGAGGGAACTGCCGAAGTTCGAGAAATCCAGGTGCACGCCGCGGGCATCGACGGAGCCGACGCTGATCACGCTCGGATAGGCGGCGGGATAGCAGGCTTCGTCCTGTTCCGAGTTTCCTGAAGCGGCGACGATCAGGACGTCCTGCTCGCGGGCCATCTGGACAGCTTCCTCGATAAGCGGGTTGTTTTCCGTGGTGCCCATCGAAATGTTCATGATCTGCACCTTCGCATGGAGGGCCGCGATGATGCCGGCGGCGAGCGCGAAGGAATCTGCCTTGCCGGATTCGTCGCCTACGCGGATAGAAATCAGCTCGGCCGCCGGGGCGACTCCGGGGGCAAGGGCGCTGCTTCCGGCGATCAATGAAGCGACTGCGGTGCCGTGGCCGTAGGTTTGGCTCAGGTCTTGGGGAAACGGCGTGATCGCGATGGAGCGGGTGAGCCCCGGCAGATCGGGATGGGGAACCACTCCACTGTCGATGACGGCGATGCGCACGCCGGCGCCCCATTGTGAATTATCGCCATGGATGCCGAGCCAGGAGAGCACCGTATCGCCAAAGCCGACGAGATCCTGCTGGTTTCCTCCGGCGGACGGACTGGGAGCAGGGTCCGAGGGGAGCGAATCGTAGGCGGTGATGTGCTGTCCATCGAGCAGACCGGAGAGTTCGTCCCAGTCATCGTAGCCCAGGCGCAGGGCGCGCAGCGGGTCGAGTTGGTCCACGAGGCGGATGTTGCTTTTCGCCAAAGCGAAGAAAAACGCCTGATAGGAGTCCTCGGAAGGGAAACGCAGGATCACCTCGTCCGGCCTGCTGCTGGCGAAGAGCTCGACCGTCGTGCCGTCGCGGAATTCATCCCGGTAAATCGGCCGCGACGGGCGGCGGGCGGGCGGGGCCAACTTTGCGGGATTGGCTTCCTCGTTGGAAACCAACGTTTTACCCTCGGTCGCCACGGTGAGGTCGCGTGCCAGCCACCAGCCGGATAGTCCGCAGATGGCGATGATCGGAGAGGCGACGATGGGCCGGAAATATCGTTTCATGGAGGATGAATGAGCCCGGTATCGGCAGAGGTTTGGCCTTGGAACACCGCGCGGCGGCGACGGTTTCGCGGCCACGACACTTTCCCTACAGGCTGTAACGGGCGGAACCCTAGACCGCCGGATACGATTTGAAAAGCAGGAATCCGCAGCGTCCGCAGCCATGTTTTTCATCGACAATCCGGGCGGAAACTTTTTCCCTATCAGCGTGAAGCTGGCGTTTCCGTTTCACCTGAAAAACCCCTAAACCCATGAAAGGCTACTACGAACTCAAGAAGACCGAGGCAGGAAAATTCCACTTCACCCTCAACGCGGGCAACCATGAGGTCATCCTCAGCAGCCAGCTTTACGCTGAAAAAGCCAACGCTGAGAACGGCATCGAGTCCGCCCGCAGCAACGGTATCCACGAGGCCCGCTACGAGCGGAAACTCTCCGCCAAGGGCGAGCCCTATTTCCTCCTCAAAGCCCCCAACGGCCAGATCATCGGCAGCAGCGGGATGTATGGCTCGGAAGCTTCCCGCGACGACGGCGTCCGCTCGGTGGTGAACAACTGCCCGAGTATCGTGGTGAAGGATTTGTCGGAGTGATCGGTGTTGCCTCCCGTGAGGCTGTGCTTGTATTCATGATAACCGGCGCCGTGTTTTCGGGTCCGGCGGACGTTGGTATCTTTCTGCGAGAGACTGCGCGGTGGTTGTTTTCCTTGGCCCGCGGCGAAATGGGAATTGGCGCTTGGATGCTGCGTTGGAGCCGTCCAGTCTCCGCGTCCGGCCGCGTGGGCCGCAGGATTTTAGACGAGTGCGGGACCGCACGCCGCTGATTCCGCGAGGTGCCGCGCACCCTGATCCTTTCAGAAAAATCGACTCCGACTCATGACCATCGACACTCCCCAAAATCCCGCAGACACCGAGGCGCTCGTGCGCGAGGCCTCGCACTGGATCCATCCTCTCAGAAGTGAGATCGGGCGCTATCTCATCGGCCAGAGCGACCTGGTGGACCGCCTGCTGATTTCCCTGATGGTGAAAGGCCACATTTTGCTGGAAGGCGTGCCCGGACTGGCGAAGACGCTGGCATTGAAAACCCTCGCATCGCTGGTAAACGCGAAGTTCAACCGCATTCAGTTCACGCCGGACATGCTTCCCGCCGATATCGTGGGCACGGAAATCTACGATCCCCGCGAGGCGCGTTTCCGGGTGAAACACGGCCCGGTTTTCGCCAATTTCATCCTCGCCGACGAAATCAACCGCGCGCCCGCCAAGGTGCAGAGCGCCTTGCTAGAAGCGATGCAGGAAAAACAAGTCACCATCGGCGAGGAGACCTTCGCGCTGCCATCGCCGTTTTTCGTGCTCGCCACCCAGAACCCGCTCGAACAGGAAGGCACCTATCCGCTGCCGGAAGCCCAGCTCGACCGCTTCATGATGAAGGTGATCATGGACTATCCGACCGAGGATGAGGAAATGCGAGTGCTCGATCTGGCAGGCACCACCGAGGAAATGCCAGTGCCCAAACCGATCGTCAGCCTCGAGGCAATCCAACAGGCGCGCACCGTCGTCAACGGCCTCTATCTCGACGAAAAGGTGAAGCGCTACATCGTCCGCCTCGTCCACGCCACCCGCCGCCCGGACGAATACGGCGTGCACATCGCGCCGCTCATCCGCGTCGGTGCCTCGCCCCGCGCCACCATCAATCTCGCACTAACCAGCCGTGCCCACGCCTTCCTCAACGGCCGCGCCTACGTCACTCCGCACGATGTGAAGAGCGTGGCGATGGACGTCCTCCGCCACCGCGTGACCGTCACTTACGAAGCGGAAGCGGAAGGACTCAACAGTGAGCAGATCATTTCGCGCATCCTCGACGAACTTCCGGTGCCGTGAAGAAGTTGATGGTTGAGAGTTGATGGTTGATAGAAAGAGAAGGAACTCCTACGCCGTCGCAGGATTCATTCATTCATTCGCTCATCTCTTGCTCTTCACCATCCACTATCAACCATCCACTATCAACCTCTCCGAAATGATCCCCCACAAGCCCAGCACTCCGATCAGCGTGGCAGACGAGGCCCGCGCGGCGGAAATTCTTGGCCGCGTCCGGCGGATGGAAGTCCGCACGAACCGGCTGGTGGATGATTCTCTAGCAGGCCGCTACGCCAGCGTTTTCAAAGGGCGGGGCATGGACTTCGACCGCGTGAGAAACTATGTGCCGGGCGACGACGTGCGGACGATCGACTGGAACGTCACCGCGCGCACCGGCGATCCGCATGTGAAGCTTTTCACCGAGGAACGCGAGCTGACGATCCTGCTGATGATCGACATCAGCGCGTCATCGGATTTTGGCTCGGTGGTCGATTCAAAACGCGAGCTAGCCGCCGAAGCTGCGGGCGTTCTAGCAGCCTCCGCGATCCGTAACCGCGACAAGGTCGGCCTGATTCTTTTCAGCGATGCGGTGGAACTCTACATTCCGCCGGGCAAGGGCCGCATGCACATCATGCGGCTGATCCGCGAGACCTTGTTTTTCCAACCGGAGCGCTCGGGCACGGACATCGCCAGGGCGCTGGATTTCGCTAACCAGGTAATTCATCGCAAGTCGGTGATTTTTCTCGTCTCGGATTTTTGCCTCGGCGCGCCCTTCGACGAGCGTCTCGCCAAACTCCGCAACAAGCTCCAGGTGACCAACCGCCGCCATGACGTGATCGCTGTTTCCGTGACCGATCCGCGTGAGGAATCGCTGCCGGACGTCGGCCGCATCCGCGTGCAGGACGCAGAGAGCGGGCATGTGGTGGAGCTGGACACCGGCAGCAAAAAAGTGCGCGAGGCCTATGAAAAACAATCGCGCGCCCGCCGCGAACTCACCGCCGCGAAGATCCGCTCACTGGGCGTGAATCTGTTGGAGTTCGTCAATGGCGAGAACTGGATGCCGGAGCTGATGGCGTTTTTCAGATCCCGCCGCCAGCGTTCGGGCTGAAATTTTCTGATCCATGTTTGATTCTGTATTCATCTCCGGCTTCCGGAAATCGCGTCGTCTCCTCGCCCACGCGGCGGTTCTCTGCTGCTTGCTCTCTACTCTATCAGCGCAAGCGCCCGATACCGAAGACATCCGCGGCCCGCGCGGTGCGGTCGAGATTCCGATGCCAAAAAAAACACCGGTCGCGATCTGGTGGGGCATTGGTGGTGGCTTGTTCGCCGTCGCGGCGGTCTGGCTATTGATGAAAAAACTCGAAGGCGCGAAGAAGCGGAAAAGCCCGCCCGCACTCGCCCTGGCATCGCTCACCGAGCTCGCCGCCACCCGCGAAGCACTCGCTGCCGGAGCCTTCGCCTATCAGGCGGCTAAAACCGTGCGGCAATACATCGCCGAGCAGTTCGGACTCGCTGCGCCACGCCGGACGACGGAGGAATTTCTCCACGATCTGGCAAAGGATGAAAGCTCGCCGCTCGTTGGCGAGAGCGATCACCTGCGCGTGTTTTTGAAATCCTGCGATCTCGCGAAATTTGCCGGAACCAACCTCAGCATGGGCCAGCGCGACGAGTTGCTGAGTGCCGCGCGCGGCTTCATCGAGACGACTTCCGCACCCGTGATCAAAGCGAAAGGAGGCGTGGTATGAACGGCGAATTCCAGTTCCTCCATCCGGAATTTTTGTGGCTGCTATCGCTGCTGCCGGTTCTAGCAGTCTGGAAAGCACGCTGGGGCCAGCCGGTCGCCGTGAAAATCCCCAGCACGGGTGATGCGGAGAGCATCGGAGCCAAGCCGCGTTCGAAGATCGGCGGCTTCATGCTGCTGCTCGGGTTGCTAGGACTCGCACTGCTCATCACCGCATTCGCCAGGCCGCGGCTGGGCAAGGGGTCCTCCGAAATCGAATCCAGCGGGATCGATATCATTCTCACATTGGACGTCTCCGGATCGATGGAAGCGCTCGATTTTAAGCTGGAAGGCAAGCCTGCCAATCGGCTCGAAGTGGTGAAGAACGTGGTTGATAAATTCGTGGGCCAGCGGCCTAACGACAAGCTCGGCATGGTGGCTTTCGCCGGTCGGCCCTATCTGGTCAGCCCGTTGACGATGGATCACGAGTGGCTGGCGAAACGTCTCAAGGAGGTGAAACTCCATCAGATCGAGGATGGCACGGCGATCGGCTCGGCCATCGCCTCGTCCGTGGACCACCTCCGCGATTCGCAGGCGAAGTCGCGCATCGTCATCATGCTAACGGACGGCGTGAACAACGCAGGAGCTGCGAACCCGCTCACCACTGCGGAAGCAGCGAAAGCGCTGGGCATCAAGATTTACACCATCGGCGCTGGAACCCAGGGTGAGGCGCCGTTTCCGGTACAGGACATGTTCGGCCAGAAGCGGTTGCAGATGGTGAAGGTGGAGATCGATGAGAAGATGTTGACTGAAATCGCCAATGCCACCGGCGGCCAGTATTTCCGCGCCACCGATACCGATTCACTGACCCACATTTACGAAGAGATCAACAAGCTGGAAACCACCACGCGCAAGCTTAAGAAATACCAGCAATACGAGGAACTCTATCTATGGTTCCTCGTTCCTGGTCTGTTGATCCTGCTGGTGGAACTCGTCCTCAGTCAAACCCGTTTCCGGCGTCTGCCATGAACCCGAAAATCCAACAAACCATCGAAAGTAACTCGCTGCATTTCGCCCAGCCGCTGTGGATCGCAGCGGGCGTCGTCGTTTGTGCGGCCATCGTGGTGTTGTTCATCCGCTTTGACAAACGCCGCGAATCGGATCTGGCAAAATTGATTCATCCGCGTTTCCGGCAGCGGCTAACGGAAGGTTTTTCGCCCGCGCTGCGGAATTTGAAACGCG
Organism: Verrucomicrobiales bacterium; assembly: GCA_038204755.1. Lineage (GTDB taxonomy): Bacteria > Verrucomicrobiota > Verrucomicrobiia > Verrucomicrobiales > Akkermansiaceae > Luteolibacter. The sequence goes on along the minus strand of JBBRCO010000001.1, from coordinate 25,289 downwards.
CGCTGTGGCTGCTGGCCATTCTGCTGGTTTTCACCGCCATCGCCCGCCCGCAAATGGGCTACGAATGGCACGAGGTGAAGCGCAAGGGGATCGATATCCTGTTTGCGCTGGACACCTCGCGCAGCATGCTGGCGGAAGATCTGAAACCTAACCGGCTGGAGCGCGCGCGGCTGGGCATCATCGATTTCGTCGCACGGCTGGAAGGTGATCGCGTGGGGCTGATCCCGTTCGCGGGAAGTGCGTTCGCGCTTTGCCCGCTGACGCTGGACTATGATGCATTCCGTGAATCGCTGAACGTGTTGGATACCGACCTGATTCCGCGCCAAGGCACGGACCTCGGCAGCGCGATCAAGGAGGCGGAGAGGCTTTTCGATGAGAACGGTAACAATTTCCGCGTGCTGATCCTGATCACCGATGGCGAGGATCTGGAAGGTTCGGTGATCGACGCGGCCAAAGCGGCGGCGAAAAAAGGCATGGCGATTTACACCGTCGGCGTGGGCAGTCCGGAAGGCGCGACGATTCCCATCCGGCTCGCTAACGGACGGATGGATTTGGTGCGTGATGAAAATGGCAAGGAGGTGCGGACGGCACTCGATGAGACGACGTTGAAAAAAATCGCGGAAGCCACCGATGGCCTCTACGTGCCGCTCGGCCGCGGTGCGGAGGGGCTGGATCGGATCTATCAAGAGCGGCTGCGGTTGGTGCCGAAGAGCGAGCTGAACCAGCGGATGGAACGCATCCCGCTGGAACGTTTCGAGTGGCCGCTGGGCGCGGCGATCGCTCTGCTGGTGCTTGAGTTTTTCGTCTCTGACCGCCGCCGTGGGAAAAAAGCGCGCCCGCTGCCGTCGGCGGCACGGCGGGTGAAAATCGCCCCGCAGACGACGGCGGTGATCGCGCTGGGATTCATTCTCGCAGGTGCTTGCGAGTCCCATGCGGCGGAGGCCCTGGACATGCGGAAAATTTACAACGATGGCACCGAAGCATACGGCAAGGGCGATTTCCCGAAAGCCGCGGAAGCCTTGCGGGCATCGCTGAAGACGCCGGATTTGTCGCTCCAGCAGCGGTCGTATTACAATCTGGGAAACACACTCTATCGGACCGGGCAGGCCACTTTGGATAAGGATCCCGAGGCGACGATCAAGACGTGGGAGGAGTCGCTAAAAGCCTATCAGGATGCGCTTTCCCTGAACGCATCCGATGTGGATGCCGCCTATAACAAGGCGCTCGTGGAGAAGAAACTCGAGGAGCTCAAAAAGCAGCAGAAGAAGGACGACAAAAAGGACGACAAGGACAAGAAAGACGACAAGGACCAGAAGGACCAGAAGGACCAGAAGGACCAGAAGGACCAGAAGGACCAGAAGGACCAGAAGGACCAGAAGGATTCCAAGGATGGGAAGGACTCCAAGGATCAAAAAGACGGCAAGGATGGTCAGCCGAAAGATGAGGGGAAATCTGAGGACGGAAAGGACCCGAAGGAGAAAAAGCCGCAGGATGGCAAGGACGGTAAGCAGGATGAGAAGAAGCCTGAAGACGGCAAAGAACAGTCAAAGGATGGAAAAGACGGCAAGGATCCGAAAGATGCCAAGAACGGTAAGCAGGAGCAGAAGCCTGGTGAAAAAAAGGACGGCGAGAAGAAGGACGGCAAACAAGAGCAGGCGCAGATGAGCAACGAGCGTCCGCAGAAAACCGAGATGACTCCGGAGGAGGCGCGGCAGTTGTTGGAGACACTCCGCAGCGACGAGCGCACGATTGTTCCGATTCCCCAACAGCCGCGCTCGCGCTTCCCCACTCCTGACAATTCGACGAAAGGAAAAACATGGTAACGTGGTGTGAAATTCAATTTTTGGGACACCGTGTGCGCACGTGGTTGCGGCGTCTCGCCGCAACGACTCGCTTTTCATGCGGAGCTCGGAGAGACGCTGGGGCGGGACGCAACAGCCACGCTCAGCGTTCTAACTTCCAATTGGATTTTCTCGCGAAGGGTGGGCCGTTACATTTCACGAAAGGTTTTTCCCAACTCGTGGCTGCGGTCGCTCTAACTAGCGCCGCGACGTTCGGCGTGAGTTTCGGCGCGGAGGTCGAGGCCACGCTTGACCGCGAATCAGTGAAGGTCGGCAACGGTGCGATGCTGACCGTGCGTGTCTCCGGGAGCAGAACCGGGCCGCCGGAAATCCCCGCCGTGGAGAACCTCATTGTCCAACCCCGAGGTCGCAGTCAGAACATCCAGATCATCAATGGAGTCACGACAGCGTCCTTGATCTACAGCTACGCCATTGGCTCGGAAACTACCGGCGACTATCAGATTCCTTCGTTCGAGGTGACGGTGGATGGCCAGAAACTCAGCACGAAGCCGCTCAAGCTCAAGGTGCTCGCCGATGCCGCCTCGCAGCCGCCGGCGGGAATGCAGAACCAGCCAGCTAGCCCTGCGGCTGGGCAGGATAACACGGCCGCCGAAGATCAGTTCGGATTCCTAACGGTAGAGCCTGCCGCGAGCGATCGGAAACACGTTTATGTCGGTGAAATCGCTCCCGTCCGCATCCGTGCGTGGCTTCCTGCGGATTCGGAGGCGCAGTTCCAGTCGCTACGCAGCGGTGTCCAACCGGAAGGCAAGGCCTTCACCCTGCACAACGTGAGCGGGGAGCCGCAGCAGACACGGGAAATCAAGGACGGTAAAAGATGGTTAGTCCTCACTTGGTATGGTGCCATTTCAGCGACGAAGGCGGGGACCTATCCGGCATCGCTCTCGCTTCAGACCACCCTTGCAGTTAGGGATGAATCCGCGCCGAAACCGCAGCGGCCGAGGGGTGGACCTTTCGACGATCCGTTTTTCGATAGTGCGTTCGACCGCATGAACGCGCGCTACATTCAGAAAGACGTCACCCTCACTTCGCGCGACCAGCAAATCGAAGTTCGCCCGCTGCCGGCTGAGGGGAAACCGGAAGGTTTCGGCGGCGCGGTAGGCCAGTTCAAGCTGGATTCATCCAGCATCCCGTCCGATTGGCATACAGGCGATCCGCAGCAGGTGACTGCGCAGGTGAGTGGTGCTGGGAACTTCGCACTGGTGGATGCACCGGATCTAACGCCGCCTGCGAACTGGAAGAGCTACAAAGGCAAGGGTGAGTTCACGTCCGGCGATGTGGCTTCGTTTTCCGGCAGCAAGAAATTCCAGTTCAACGCCGTGCCGCGCAAGAGCGGCGATCAGGAGGTGGGACTCACATTCAGTTATTTCGATCCCACCGACGCCGAATACAAGACGCTGGCCAGTCCAACACAGAAAATCCGGGTGGCGGGCGAGGATCTGGTAGAGGAGGAAAAAGAAAAGGCGGTGGAGCCGGAAAGAGCGCCTAAGCCCGCGGACAATCTAGTCGGGCAGAAGACCGTTAGCCCGCCGGTGCGGTCTCTCATTGCGTTGGTCCATCGTCCGGGGTTTGTTTCCCTGCTCTCGCTGGCGGGCGGGCTTCTGCTCGTGGGACGATTGTCCGCACTTATCCGCAAGCGCCTGGGCGACCCGCTCCGACTTGCCAACGCGGCGATGGAAAAGGCCACCCGCGAGGCGCTCAAGGCCGCCGGGGAACGCGCCGCCGCCCATGATGTTTCCGGCTTTTTCGCCGCCGCGCGGCTGGCGATCCAGCAACGCCTCGGCTCGCTCTGGAACCAACCCGCGCAGGCGATCACCTCCGCGGAAATCGCCGAGCGCATCCCTGTGGATTCACCTGTCGCCGAGTTTTTCCGCGAGGCGGATCTTCATGAATACGGCCGCCATGCCGCGGGGGAGATGTTCCCTCGTTGGCAGCAGTTGCTCGATCAGGCGCTCGCGTCACTCATTCCTTCCACCCGTTAAAAGGGTATTTGATCAATCCAAAAGAGTCATTCAACCGCAGATGGACAGGATAAACACAGATGAAGAACGTAGATGAAAAATCGAAAACGGGACGATTCATATGATCATATTTCTGTTTCATCCGCGTGCATCCCGTTTATCCGTGATTCATTTTTCCCAATTCCGCCCCGCTGAAATGAACGTGAAATTTTCCAAAATCCTCTTCGGTTTGCTCGCGCTGGTTTTCAGTTCGCCGGCCGCGTTCGCGGGCACCGGCGATGCTAACAAACTGTTCCAGTCCGGAGATTTTTCCGCAGCGGCGAACAGCTATCAAAAAATCATCGCAGCAGAAGGCCCGAGCGTGGCGGCGCTCTACAATCTTGGAAACAGCCATTACCGCCTCGGCCAGCATGGTCCGGCGATCCTCGCTTACGAGCGGGCGAAACTGCTGGCTCCGCGCGATCCTGATTTGCAGGCGAACCTGAATCTCGCGCGCAAGGCGGCGGCCGTATTCGACAAGAGTGCGCTCGATCCGCGGCTGGAAGCGGTGTTCGGTTATCTGAGTTTGAACGAATGGTCATGGCTGGTGGCGGGCGCGGCGTTGTGGACGGGTGTTCTATCAGTGTTTGCGGGTTTGGTGCGGATTTCGAATCCGGTGGCGCGTCGGCTGGCGCTGGGCAGCATCGTTTTTTCGGGAATTCTAATCTCTGCCGGAACAGCGGCGCTGGTGCTGCGTCGCGACGAGGCGGGGCGTGGCATTGTGCTGTCGAAGGACGCGGTGATCCAGCTCTCGCCATTTGAAAAAGCGGAAACCGTCGGCACTCCCGGCGCGGGAAGGATCGTGCGGATGGGAGCGAAGAACGGCGGCTATTTCTACGTGGACGTGCCGGGGACCGAGCTGCACGGATGGATATTAGATGTCGATGTGGCGGGGATCGTGGGAAAGTAGGCATTCCAACCTGCGGTCATTGCGTCCGGGTTCGGAATTGCGGATTGAAACTGGCGGCGTACGGGCGGTAGAATAACGATGTGACAGCGTTGTCAGACCATCTTTTCTGGGATGTGGACCGGGCCGGGATTGACCCGGAACGGCATGGGGCGTGGTTGGCGAAACGGGTGCTGGAATACGGACGTTGGGCGGATTGGCAGATTCTCGTGGCCCGTTGTGGAAAGCCGAAACTGGCGGAACTGGTGACGGGTCTGCGCAGCCTCCAGCCGCGCCCGTTCGCATTTTGTGGTGCCTGGTTCGAACTCCCGCCATCCTCCTTCCGATGCTCCGCTTCGATGCCATTCCCGAATCCGTGAGAGCCCTGCTTGTCGAGCTGGCTCCGAAGTTGGCTCTGCGGGACTTCGCTCTGGGTGGCGGAACTTCACTCGCACTGCGGTTAGGGCATCGCTTGTCGGTGGATCTGGATTTCTTCACGACGGGTGAGTTTTCGACGGAAGAGGTGTTTGAAAAGTTGGAGTTGTCCGCCGCCACCGTGACCGGCCGCGCGGTGAATTCTCTAACGGTTGATGCGGGGGGAGTGAAACTGGATTTGCTGCGCCATGCCTATCCGGTTCTTTCTCCAGACGAGGTGATCGATGGCATCACGCTGATTTCCCTGCCGGACCTCGCGGCGATGAAGCTCTATGCGATTGCGAATCGTGGATCGAAGAAGGATTTTACGATTTTGTGGAACTGTTGGGAGATTTCGGGATCCGGGAGATGATCGGATTTTTCACCGGGAAATATCCGTCCAGCGACCCGTTTACCGTGATCCGGAGTCTCGCGTGGTTTGAAGATGCCGAGCGGGAGCCGGACCCCATCGCGCTGGGAGGCCGGACCTGGGGAGAGGTGAAGTTGGTGATGCTGGAAACCGTGGCGGGGCTTTGAAGTTGATGCTTGGAAGGTGCGGCTGATTTCCGCAGGGTTTTTCCCATGCGGACGAAGGCGGTTTCATTGTTGCAGGAGCTCACGGAGGCCCATTCGGTCTCGGGGCATGAGGACGAGGTGCGGGCGATCTTTGTGGACGAGCTGGAGGAATGTGGTGAGCTCTCGACAGATAACAACGGATCGGTTTTCTGCGAGACTTCCGGGACCGGGCCACGCGTGATGGTGGCGGGACACATGGACGAGGTCGGTTTCATGGTGCAGAATATCACGCTGGATGGCTTCATCCAGTTCGTCGCGATCGGCGGCTGGTGGGAGCACAATCTGCTTTCCCAGCGGGTGGAAATCCTCACTCGCGGCGGCGATAAGATTCTCGGCGTCGTTTCCTCGCGGCCGCCGCATTTCCTGCCGGAGGCGCAGCGCAGGCAGGTGATGTCGATTGATCAGATGTATATCGATGTCGGCGCGGATTCGCGGCGGGATGTGATCGAAGAGTTCGGGATTTCGTTAGGCGATCCGATCGCACCGTGTTCGGATTTCACGCCGTTGGCGAGGGATGATTGGTTCATGGCGAAGGCCTTCGACAATCGCGTGGGCATGGCGGGTGTGATCCAGGCCGGGCAGATCCTATCACAATCGAAACATGCGAACCGCCTGATCCTCTGCGGCACGGTGCAGGAGGAGGTGGGTCTGCGCGGGGCGAAAACGGCGGCGAATTTCATCAAGCCCGACGTCGCGATTGTATTGGAAGGCCCGCCGGCGGATGACACGCCGGGATTTTTCCGTCCGGACAGCCAGGGCAGGCTCGGCGGCGGGGTGCAGATCCGGATGTTCGATCCCACGGCGATCACGAATCCGCGGCTCGCGCGGCTGGCCATCGATACAGCAAGGGAGGAAGGCATTCCCCATCAGGTCACGGTGCGGCGCAGCGGCGGCACGGACGCGGGTTCGTTCCATCAGGCGAATGAAGGCATCCCGAGCATCGTGCTCGGCGTCCCGGCGCGCTATATCCATTCGCACAACGCGATTATCGATGTGAACGACTATCTGCACCTGCTTTCACTGACCATCGCACTGGTCCGCAGGCTGGATGGCGAGGCGGTGGAGGGACTGGTGAGCTACTTGTAAATCGGTTTTTTGCTCGCCGGGTGAGCGGAAATGCGCTTTGCTGGCAGCATGAATGTTAGATCTTTCCGGTTGGGTTTCGCGGCATTTTTCATGGTCGGTGCGTCGGGTGCGTTTTCCGCGAAAGGCGAGCTGCCGCCGCTGGATGACCGGAAATGGGTGGGCTGTTTCGTGGCGCTGGAGAGCAAACAATACGAGTTTTCGGTGACTACCCAGGGCAAGGGAAAGATCGAGGTGCTCGGTAAAAAGGGCACGCCGGTTGGCAATACGCTGGCGGTTTCGATTGATTTCGTGGTCCAGGAAGTCCTGCCGGATGGAAAAATAGTGAACAAAGCGATCAAGACCGAGTCCTTGGAATCCGCCCAGGCCGCCACACTCAAGCCTCGGAACATCGTCATCTGCGGTAAGGTCACCGGCGATGCGGCATTCGAGGCCTACTTGACCGAGGAGCGCGGCGCGATTTCCGTGGGCGGGAAGCTAACGGACCCCGGAACCCTGACGAAATACCCTTTGCGCTTCTCCATCCGTGTCAATTTTCCCGATGCCTATGTCAACGACAAGAGCAAATCCGGGGACAAGAAGGAGGTGAAGTCCTACGAGCAGAAAATCGAAAAGGACCGGCTTCATTTGAAATGGGCCGATGGCAAGAGCCGCAAACAGGATCTCGCGGAGGCCGTTGATGCTTCGTCGCCGGAAATCAACGGCCAGGGCATCACCGCGCTGAGTCTGGAAATTAGCTCTTATCAGGAGAAAAAATTCGTCCTGCTGGCTTCGGAGAACTCCCTGATGACGCTGTCGAACGCATCCGCCAAGCCTATGAATACGGGCTTTGCCGCCAACTGGGTGGCGGATCCGGCGAAGGATCCTCAGAGCAAGGCCCGCCTCACCATCGACGTGAAGTGATGGGGGCCGGAAACAAAGCCAAGGCACTTTTTTGTTCGATCGAACATCTTTTTTCTTGCGTTCGGTCGGTGGATCGATCAGACAGATGGCAACTCAAAACACTGCCATGGCCGCCAAACAATCATCTGAAGAATCCGCAAACGAAAAACTCAACGAAGCCCGCAAACGCAATCTGGATCTCGCCATCGCGCACATCCAGAAAGAGTTCGGTGAATCCGCCATCATGCGTCTCGGCGACGACCGCTGCGTCGATGTCGATGTCATCCCGACCGGAAACTTGCTGATCGACCGCGCCCTCGGCGTCGGCGGCTTCCCCTGTGGCCGGATCGTCGAGGTGTTCGGCCCGGAGTCATCCGGGAAAACGACTTTGACGCTCACCGTCATTGCCCAAGCCCAGAAACGCGGAGGGCTGGCGGCCTTCATCGACGTCGAGCACGCCCTCGATCCGCAATACGCCCGCAAGCTCGGCGTGAACATGGATGACCTGCTCGTTTCCCAGCCGTCATCCGGTGAGGAGGCGCTCCAGATTTGTGAAGCGCTTGTCCGCTCCAATGCCATCGCCGTCATCGTGCTCGATTCCGTGGCGGCCCTCGTCACCAAGCAGGAACTTGATGGCGAGATCGGAGATTCCACCGTCGGCGCCCAGGCCCGCTTGATGAGTGCCGCGATGCGGAAGCTCACCGCACTGATTTCCAAGGCGCAGACCTGCTGCATTTTCACCAACCAGATTCGCGAGAAAATCGGCGTCATGTTTGGCAACCCGGAAACCACCCCCGGCGGCCGCGCGCTCAAATTCTTCTCGTCGGTCCGCGTCGATATCCGCCGCATCGGCGCGATCAAGTCCACCGACGGCACCGTCACCGGCAACCGCACCAAGGTCAAAATCGTCAAAAACAAGGTCGCCGCGCCGTTCACCGAGGCGGAGTTTGATATCATGTATAACGAGGGCATTTCCTCGACCGGCTCGTTGCTCGACCTTGCGCTTGAAATGGAAGTCGTCCAAAAACGCGGCTCGTGGTTCAGCTACAACGGCACCCAAATGGCCCAAGGCCGCGACGCAGCCAAGGAACTCCTCAAGGCCGATGCCGCCCTTTACGGCGAAATCGAAGTGAAGGTAAAAGAAGGCCTCGAAGCGAAAAAGAAAAAGTAAGTCCCCGAAACAAGAGACGCTGGCAGCGGGCGGTTCATGCGGATTATTTGCCAGAACGCGCCGGCGGCGGCGAGGCGAAAGGGATACGCGGACTATTTGCAGAAAAGGCGGGAATGCCGCTGTCAGGCCGGGGGAATCAGGTCGGTTAGCGCGGACTCGAGCGTGGGGAATTTGAAACGGAAGCCATCGGCTTCGAGGGCGGCGGGGAGGGCGTGCTGGCCGGCGAGGAGGGCTCCGCCGAAGCCGCCGAGCACGAGTTTCAGGGCGAAGCCGGGGACGGGGAGAATCGCGGGGCGGTGGACGGCGGCGGCGAGTTTGCGGGTGAGATCGGCATTTCGCTCGGGGGTGGGGGAGGTGCCGTTGACCGGGCCGTGCAGGGTTTCCGAAAAGACGGCGTGGAGGAAGGCGGCGCGGAGGTCGTCAAGGTGGATCCACGGCATCCATTGTTGGCCGGAGCCGAGTTTGCCGCCGATGCCGGATTTGAAAACGAGCAGGAGTTTTTTAAAAGCCGAGCCCTCGCGGCCGAGCACGATGCCGATCCGGATGCGGACGACGCGTGTGCCGAGCGACTCCGCCTCGAGCGTGGCCTCTTCCCAATCGCTGCACAGGTCGGCGAGGTATCCGCTGCCGAGGGCGGACTTTTCCGTGAGAAGCTGGTCGCCGCGGTCGCCGTAGATGCCGACGGCGGAGGCGTTGACGAGGACCTTGGGCCGTTCGTCCGCAGGCAGGCGGCGGATGGCAGCGACGATCCGGCCGGTGACGCCGACGCGGCTTTCGTGGAAACGGCGGCGTTTTTCATCGGTCCAGCGTTGGTCGATGGGTTCGCCGGCGAGGTTGATGACGGCCTGGTGGCCGGAAAAATCGAGCGCAGCGGGTGTCTGCCAGCGGTCCACTCCGGCGAGCGAACCGGTTCCGGCGCGGCTGACGCCGGTGCAGGCGACGCCCTTTTCCGCGAGAAGGGCGGGCAGGCCGCGACCGACAAATCCCGTAACTCCAACAATGGCGGCCCTTTGGATCAAATGCATGGCGCATCATCGGCGTTATTTTCCGATGGTAAACCCGATATTATCACCCGGGTGGCGCACCTTTCACCCTTTACTTCACCGGCGCGTGGTTTTCTTATCACGGCGATGCTGAAACTAGGCGCATGGATGATATCACCGATGCTCTGTCTGCCGCTTGCCGCGCAGGAGGCACAAGTTCTCCCTCCCGAGGGTCCCGCTCCGGCGGTGGATACGATCACGCCCGTGCCGGCACCGGAAATCCCCTTCGGCGGCGCTGCGGCCGCGACCACGCCGGCGATGCCGAAGGAGCTGAAGATCAACAACAAGGGCGGGTCGATCACGGGTGACATGACGACCGGGCAGTTCCACCTCGCCGGGCCCGTGCAGATCGACGGCGACAACGGCTTGCAGGTGTTCTCGGACACGGCGCTGCTGGACACGAAGGAGAAGAAGGTGATTCTGGAGGGAAACGTCAGCGTCTATCAGGGAAACCTGATGCAGCGTGGCGAGCGGGCGGTTTATTTTTACGAGCGCAAGTTTCTCGATACGAGTGGCCTGAGAGCGTCGCTCGATCCCATCCTGCTGGAGGCGGGGAAATTCACGGCGGAAGAGCGCGGCGGAAAGCAGGTGCTCGTCGGTGAAAACGCCGGCATCACGACCGACGACGAACAGGACCCGAACTACTGGATCCGTGCGAAAAAAACAACGATCTACCCGGGCGATAAAATCGTTTTCAACGACCTCCGCCTCTACGCGGGTGACACCCCGGTTTTCTGGCTGCCCTACCTCAGCCAGCCTCTCAACGCGGAGCTCGGCTATCATTTCCTGCCCGGCGCGCGATCAAACTGGGGGCCCTTCCTGCTCAACACCTACGGCATCATGCTCGGCGGCACCCTCAATCCCGAGACCGGTGAAAACGAGGACGCCTGGCTGCTTTCCCGCTGGCATGTCGATCTCCTCACCAAGCGCGGCATCGGCACCGGCGTGGACCTGATGGATACGCGGGAGGACAACAAGGACGAGGTCACTGGATTCAGCGCCTACTATCTTTACGACCACGCGCCGGACACCAGCCGCTCCGGTGTGCCCCGCGGCGATGTAAATGAGGACCGCTACCGCTTCGAGCTGAAGGACCGGGAAAAACTCACCTTCATCCAGGACCCCGGCGCGGACTGGCGGTTCGACACCAATCTAACGCTACTCAGCGACGCCTACTACCTCCAGGATTTCCAAACCGACACCTACCGTGTCAATCCGGCGCCGGACAACACCGTCGGCCTCTATCGGAGGGATGACGATTCGCTGCTCTCGATCTACGCGCGGTTCCGCATCAACGATTTCTATCGGGCGGACACCCGGCTTCCCGAGGTTTCCTACGATCAGTCGCGCGGGCCGTTATTCGGCCTGCCGATCCTGCATGAGGGGAGCACCTCGTTCGGCGTCATCGGCGAGCAAGCTGCGGATCCCACCCGCAGTGCGATTCTCGACCCTCTGGTAGGATTGGAAAAAAATAATCCCTTGACCTATCCGCTGCTCAGACAGCTCAACGGCTACGAACGCCAGCTCGCGGAGCAGATGATCGCGCTGCCGCTCAATGACCCGCGGCGCGAGGCCATCCGCACCCAACTCGTCGATTCCAGCTACACCCGCTTCAATACCTATCAGGAAATTTCGCTGCCCTTCCAGCTCGGCGGCTTCTTGAATATCTCGCCGCAGGCCGGCGTGGGCTACACCCGCTACGATGTGGTGGACGGACCGGTGGCAAACTCGGACCGCACCACACTCTTCGCCGGAACGGAGGCGTCGCTGAAATTTTCCAAGGATCTCGGCGCATACCGTGATTCCAAGTGGGGACTCGACGGGATGATGCACGTTTTCCAGCCCTATGCGAACTGGTCTTACGTTTCCACCAATGACTACGATCCGTCCGGACCGATGGTGGACCGCCTCACGCCGTCCACCCGCCCGCGTCCGCTGGACCCCACCCGCTTCACCGCCGTGGATGACCTGCAGAGCTGGGACATCATCCGCCTCGGCGCGCGTAACCGGCTCATTACCAACCGCGACAAGCAGAGCTTCGAATGGCTCTACATCGATACCTACATCGATGCCTTCCTCAAAGACCCCGAAGAACAACGGAATGCGTCCAATCTTTACAACAACGTCCGCTGGCAGCCTCTGCCATGGTTGGGAGTGGATTTCGACACCCAGTTTCCGATCGTGAACAACGGCTCCGGATTCAGTGAAATCGACACCCGCGTCCGCTTCCTGCCGACGGATTACATGGAGTTTTCCATCGGCTACCGCCTGCTCACGAACCACCCGGTGCTCACCGACTCCAGCCGCATCGACCTCCAGACCTACACCCGCATCAACGAGAACTGGGGATTCGGCATGCGCCACACTCTGGAATTGGCGGACGGCACGCTCGAACTCCAACAATACACCCTCCACCGCGATCTGGGAAACTGGGTGGCCGGACTGGGCTTCAACCTGCAGGACAACCGCTTGGACGAGGAATACGGCGTGATTTTCAGCCTCACGCTGAAGGAATTTCCATCCGCCTCCTTGCCTTTGCAGTTTAACACCGAATATTGAGCGCGAAATGACCATCACCCCCGAAAAACTGCTCCACGCCCTGCGCTGGCGCTACGCCACCAAACAATTCGACACCTCCAGAAAAATCCCCGCCAACGTCTGGGACGCTCTGGAGGAATCGCTCGTGCTCACGCCGTCCTCGTTCGGTTTGCAGCCATGGAAATTTCTCATCATCCAGGATCCAGAGGTCCGCATGAAGCTGCTACCGGAATCTTGGAAACAACCCCAGGTCACTGACGCATCGCACTATGTCGTCCTAACTGCCAGAACGGATCTAACCACCGCTGACATCGACGCGTGGATCGAGTGCATGTCCGAAGTCCAGGAAACCGACCTCGAAAAACTCGCGCCGCTCAAGGGCATGATCGAAGGTTTCGCCCAAGCGATGAGCCAGGAGGAAAGGCATCACTGGAACGTCAGGCAGGTTTACATCGCACTGGGGCAGCTCATGGCATCCGCTGCCGCGCTGGGTATCGACGCCTGCCCGATGGAAGGCATCAGCACCTCCGGCTATGATCACATGCTCGGCCTCACCGGCAGCGGCTATGCCACCGTCGTCGCGTGCGCTCTCGGCTATCGCTCGGAGGCTGACAAATACGCCAACGCCCCGAAAGCCCGCTTCGAGCGCGGACACGCCATCAAACACATTTGAACCGCGCCGTCTATCTCGCCGGTGACGGATCGATTCCGAGGATCTTGTAAACGTCCTTGATCAGCCGCATGGCGATTTTTTCCGACACCGCGCGCTCCTTGCTTTTGCCGTCCAGACCGATGTTGATCGTCGGCACCCGGCCCATTTTCGTTTCGGTATCACCCAGCCTGACGAAGACGCGCTTTGCCAGTTCGTCCGCACACAGTTCGTCGGAAGCGAGCCGCCATTCGCTTTTCAGACCCACATCCTTGCTGATCAGGACCAGGATCTTGCGGTCGAGGAGTTTGTGCTTCAGGTCCTTCGCGATCTCGTCCTGGCGCTTGGTCGGAAGCTCAGGATTGATCGGCATCGGAACCCACACCGGATAGGGGCGGTTTTGCTGGTAGGCCCGGAAGGCGAAAAGTCCGCCGCCGCACACCATCGCCATTGCGATCACTCCCACTACGATCCATCGTTGCATCACAGGCGCTTATACGCCATTCACCCCTTCATCCAAGCCAGAATTTCATGGAATACCCTGCCACCGCCGCCACCGTCGAGACACTTCCTAACGGACTTACCCTCATCCTCGATCCCGATCCCGCCGCGCCCGTCGTCTCCGCGCAGATCTGGGTGGCCACCGGCAGCATGCACGAGGATCAGCATCTGGGTGCCGGCATCTCGCATTTCCTCGAGCACATGGTCTTCAAAGGCACCCGCGACTACGACGCGGAAACCCTCGCGGACACCGTGCAGGCCGCCGGCGGTCACTGGAATGCCTACACCAGCTTCGACCGCACGGTTTACTACATCGACGGGCCGTCCGCCTCGCTGCCGGTATTCCTGAAAACTCTAACTGGTCTGGTGTTTTTCCCGACGCTGCCGGAGTCCGAGTTTGAAAAGGAAAAAGACGTCATCCGCCGCGAGATCGACATGGGGCTCGACGATCCAGACAACGCCTCCAGCCGTCTGCTTTTCTCCACCGCTTTCCTGACGGATCCGCGCCGCCATCCGGTCATCGGCCACCGCCATTTGTTCGACGCCATCCATTACGCGGACCTCGTCGGCTACCATCAGGCGCGCTACACGCCGGACCGTTGTTTCGTCGTCATCTCCGGAGACTTCGATGCCGATGAAGCGCGGAAAATGACCACCGAACTCACTGCCGACAAACTCACCGGCGGCGGTCGCGAGCCGGTCGTCCCGGTCGATCCACCGCAGCTCGGACCGCGCCGGATGCGCGAGGCGTTCGCCATCCCCACCAGCCGGATTTCGCTCGCCTGGAAATCTCCCGCGCTTGATCACCCGGACGCCCCCGCCTTCGATGTGCTCGCCGGCATCCTCGGCCGCGGCCGCGCGTCACGGCTCCACCGCAGCCTGCGCGAGGAAAAGGAACTCGCTCTGGAAATTTCAGCCTTCTCGTGGACCGGCCCGGGCCGCGAAGGCGTGCTCGCCGTTTCCGCCGATGCCGATCCGGCGAAACGTGATGCGCTGATAGAAGCTGTCCTCTCGGAAGTGAAAAACCTGCCCGCCACCGAGCTCGACGATGATCTTGCCAAGGCAAAGCGCCAGATCGCCGCCAGCCAGTTTCGCAGCCTGACCACCGCGTCCGGCCGCGCGGCCGATCTCGCGTCAAACTGGCACGAGGCCCGCGATCTCGATTTCACCCGCCGCTACCTCGCCGCGGTCCAGGCAGTCACCCCGGCCGATATCCGCCGTGCCGCCGCCGCGCTCACCGACGAACGGCTGAATCTAACTGTTCTTGATCCGCTCGAAGCACCGGCTCCGGCCCGCATCGGGAAAACGTCACGAGGCCGTGAGGAAATCCAGGTCCACACGCTGCCTAACGGAATTTCTCTCGCACTCATCCCGGACCACCGCGTGCCGCTCATCCACCTGCAGGCCGCCGTCCGTGCGGGGCTTCCTTCCGAGACACCGGAAAACAACGGCCTCAGCCAGCTCCTCGCCTCCACTCTATCCAAGGGCACCATCACCCGCAGTGCGCAGGAAATCGCCGTCACCTTGGAATCGTTAGGCGCGTCCATCAGTGCGAATCCCGGCAACAACGCCCTCCTCATACAGGCCGCCGGACTCGCGCCGGACATCACCGTCATCCTTGATGTCTTTGCGGAAACGATCATCTCTCCTTCCTTGCCGAGCGACGCCATCGCCCGCGAGAAAGCCAGCCAGACCGCCGCGCTGGAGGAGGCCTTGCAGGAACCGCTCCACACCGGATTCAGCGCCCTCCGCAAGGCCATCTTCGGCGGCGCGGGCTACGGTCTTGATTCGTTAGGCTCGCTGGAAAGCCTGCCCGCCCTCGACCGTCCCGCCCTCGCCGCCCATCACGCGCTGCATTTCAACGCATCTAACATTACACTCGCCATCGCCGGTGATTTCGATCCCCCAGCCATCCTCGCACTCCTCACGGAAAAATTCGCGCACCTGCCGCAGGGCAGGCGCTGGGCTCCTCCCGCGAGCACGCTCCAGTCCGGAGTTTGCCTAACCGCGCACCTGCCGAAGAAGCAGGCCGTCCTCACTATCGGCTTCCCCGGCACCACCGTCAGCTGTGCGGATCGCCACGCGCTGGCGATGATCCAGGAATATTCCACCGATATGGCAGGCCCGCTTTTCACCCGCATCCGCGAGGAACTCGGCCTCGCCTATCAGGTCGGCGGCACCCAGTTCCTCGGCTACGATACCGGCCTCTTCACCTTCTATCTGGCCACCTCGCCCGAGCAGGTGGATTTCGCCAAGCGCGAGCTGATCGCGGAAATCGGAAAAATCGCCGCCGCAGGAATCCCTGACGAAGCCTTCGACCGCGTGCGTTCCACCGTGCTCAGCGGCCTCGCCATCCAACAGCAATCGCCCGCCTCCGTCGCCCGCCACGTCGCGCTCGATCTGCTTTTCGGCCACCCTGCGGACGAGCACCGCCGCCTCGTCGCCGCCTACAACGCGCTCACACCGGAGATCGTTAGGGAAACCGCGATCCGCATTTTCTCGGTGGAGCCCACCGTGATCACCGTGCTACCGGAATAGGCACCGGGATCGACAACCCACATTCCCTCACTTTGCAGGGGAAGGCGGGCGAAATTCACTGAAATGACGGGAGAAGCCCGCGGATCGGCCTGTTTTCAGTCACCAGATGATTTTTCCCTTCCCAAATCCCCGTTCACTGCTTACTCCTAGCGCCCGCCTGAAATGGTGGTCGTAGTTCAATGGTAGAGCCCCAGATTGTGATTCTGGTTGTTGCGGGTTCGAGTCCCGTCGATCACCCCATCTTTCCCATCGGAACTTCAATGGAGGTTTGGACGGGGAAGGAGGAAACTTAGTAGAACGACTGATGCAGCCGCTGGAGAGCAGGATTCACTACAAATTTCGCAATTCGCTGCTGTTGGCGGAGGCGCTGACCCATCCCAGTCTGGCTTACGAGTCGCAGAAGCCGCATTTCGACAATCAGCGGATGGAATTCCTCGGAGACGCCGTGCTCCAGCTGATCGTGACCGAGGAGCTTTTCAAAATGTTCCCGGATTTCACCGAGGGCCGCTTGACGAAACTGCGCTCCCGCGTGGTTTCCCGCCGCGCTCTCGCCCGGTTCGCGATGGCCATCCACCTCGGCGACTACGTGCTTCTGGGAAAAGGCGAGGAAGCCACCGGCGGCCGCCGCCGTTTGTCCACTCTCGCGGATGCCTTCGAATCGCTCATCGGCGCGGTCTATCTGGACTCCGGCCCGGTCCCGGCGCGCGAGCTGATCCTGCGCCTGTTCGAGTCCGAAATCGGCAACATGATCACCAGCCCGGAAGAGCGGAACCCGAAAGGCGAGCTCCAGGAGTGCCTCCAGGCCATCCACCCACAGGCTCCGATGTATAAAGTCATCAGCGAGAGCGGTCCCGACCACCGCCGCGTTTTCCAATCCGAAGTCTCCTGGCAGGGCATGGTCCTCGCCACCGGCAAGGGCAAGAGCAAGAAGGAAGCCGAGGCCCGTGCGGCGGCGGAAGCGCTGCGGGCGCGGGTCTGGGTGAAATGAATCATTTGCAAAATCCCTCAGTTGAGGGATTGCGGATGCAGGGTGGCAAATGTATTTATATTTTTATGCATGGAAAGTGGTCAATCCCTTTCATTCAGGAACAGCGTCCGATCTTATAACATAATTCC
Source organism: Verrucomicrobiales bacterium (assembly GCA_038204755.1). GTDB lineage: Bacteria > Verrucomicrobiota > Verrucomicrobiia > Verrucomicrobiales > Akkermansiaceae > Luteolibacter. The sequence continues at coordinate 8,033 of JBBRCO010000001.1, read as the reverse complement.
CCTCGCTAACAATCGCCGGGTTTCATGAAGATGCCAAAAGCCGCTGACTCTTCGGGAAAATTTTCGCGACTCGATATACCAAACCCATAGCTCATCTATCCACTATTATGAAAAACCCTCGCCGCCGTCTTCCCGGCATTCAAATCATCGCCGCCCTCGCCCTGGCTTCCGCAGGATTTTCCAGACTACATGCGCAGACGCTGAGGTATTACACTGGAGCGACCGGGACGCTCTGGAGTTCCACCACGAGCTGGGCTGGTAGCATCGTGCCGGTTGGCGGAGACAGCGTTTCCACCCGGAACACGGCCACCGGAACGAACACCTTCGATTTGGCAACACCATTCATATTGGGAACTCTGGGAGTGGCATCTCGAACCTTGGATTCAAGCAGTAATTCTGTGACCACGGCCACCGACTTCAGCGGGAAGACCCTGAACGCCACGAACCTCACGGTTGGCGAAGTCAATTTTACCGGGGATTACACGGGATCCTGGTCTCCATCGAACGGGACAATCAATCTGAGTAATGGGGCGCTTCAAGTCGGGGTGAGAACCGGAACCAACACTGGGGCCGGGATCGGAAATGGAACAATCACCGGAGCATCGAACCTGAATTTTAACGCGGTAAATCTATCTAACATCAGAATAGGAGCCTCCTCTTCAACGTCCGGTGCCGGCGTGGGCGCACTCAACTTCACCAATATCAGTCAAGGCACATTGAGCGTTCAAGGGGGAGTGGATGCTGTCGTCATCGGAGGGCGTATCGGAGGGAGCAGCGGGAGCACGGGCGGAACCGGAACGGTAACTCTCGGGAGCAACTGGGACTCCACATCATTCGGAACATCGGGAACTCGCGCAGATGTCCGCATTGGATACCGGACGAGCAACGGGCCTGCGACAGGAACGCTCACCCAGAGCGGCGGCACTTTTACCACATATGCGAACAACTTCAGCGTGGCGGGCTCATCGAATCTCACCGATCCGACTTCGATTTCCGGAACGATCAATCTGACCGGCACAAGCTCCGCCTTGATCGACGCCACCAACCTGCAAATTGCCAATGCCAGCACAGCCTCTTCTGTGGTCAACGGATCGCTGACACTGGGCTCTGGAGGACAAATCGTCGCTGGAACCACCGTGGTTGGACGCAGCGGATCGACTTCTGCAACGACCCAGGCGAGCCTGACGTTAAACAATGCTTCATTGACCGTTGCCGGGGCCACGGGGACGCTGACGGTGAACAGCAAGGGCAAAATAGATGCAGCGGTGGGGCTAGCCATCGGGGGAAACAATCAAGGCGGGGTGATTGTCCAAAATTCCGCCGTGGCCGCTCTCACCATCAACAGTCTTACCACTGACTCAAGAGGCCTGCGCTTTACCTTCGGTGCTATCAACGGTTCTTCATGGGATCTGGGTGATCCGACCAACTTCGGCGCGATCTACTATGCCATCAAGTGGAATGGTGCCGATAGAACCTCGACCATCAACTCCTTCATCTCAGGAAATAAAATCTCTTCTAACTACTCTGCCGTCGGTGTCGCCCCTTCCGTTTTTCTTCAGGGAGGTGATACCTACTATGGATACTATCTCCGCACGCGTGGCCCGCTCAACGCCTGGGGCGGGGAATGGCTTGGCATGAATGTGGGGTATGCGACGGTCACTGAAACGCAGTCTGTGGTCAACGATTTCAACGCCGTCGGTCTGGGAGCCATTCGACGGGGCGGAAACGTGCCATCGAACACAACGCAGACGCAGGATCTGGCCAATCAGGATAGCTATATCAACACAATGTTTGCTGCCAATCTGGAGATCCACTGGATCGTCAACTATCGCGGATACGGTGTGGAACCGGCGGGCACGGCTCTAGCCAACCTCCCTGGAATAGACATCAATGGTGCTACGATGGCTCTGTGGTTCGATAAATATAAAGCACGGTGCATCGATCTGTTCACTCGCTACAGCTCTCCCGGCAACGTGAAAATTCTGGACTACATTGTTGGGAATGAGCCGAACCTCAGTGATCCCTTCACCACCTTGCACAGTCGCCCTGATATTGCAGTGAAGCTCACTCAGGCAATGTATGAGGCCGCGCAGCAGGTCAACCCCGACATTGCCGTGGAAAGTCCGCCCGTCTCTCAGCCCGATACGCCCTATCTCCAGGAAATGATCAATTTAGGTGTCGCGAACTACTGCGACGTGATCGGGGTTCATATCTATTCGGATCAAACGCAACCTCTCCGCATCGAAAAGCCGTGGGTCTGGCTCCAGGCCGCAGGAGTTACCAACAAACCCGTGGGTGTGAGCGAGGCAGGAGTCACCATCGGATGGAACCCTGCTTGGTCCACCAATGCACGCCAGTGGCAAAGTGATTGGTTGAATAACTTCTACGTCATGGCCAAGCGCTATGGATACAGCTTTGGCCTCCTTTTTACCCATGATCAGGATCACTCCGCAGACTGGGCGCTGATGCGCGTGGCGGGAGCTCAAGTGCAACCATCTTGGAATGAACTCGATAATACTCTGACCAATCCCCAGGGGCTTCGCAACGCCGGGTTCGAAACGCCCAATGATCGGCTTAGGCAATGGTATCCCGAGCATTCTCCAACCACCAACTGGCCTGCGGGATTCAATTGGCAATACGCCACCAATCCCAAGAGCGGAACCTATTGCGCACAGATCCGGACCAACAACGGCTGGGATACGAGTGCCCACCAGGTTGTTGACAACCTCATCCCCGGAGCGACATACCGGGTCACGGGTTGGGTCCGATCGGAAAGTCCGAGTGGTGGTCTTTTCTACATCGCGGGTTCCCAAGCTTACAATGGGATCCAGACTTTCAACAGCTCCTTGGTCACAACAAACACCTGGACGCAGGTTACAGTGGATGTCGTCCCAACCAACCCATGGATCGTGATCTCGCTCACGACGAAGAAGCATCCATCCACCAGCTATGCTTACTTCGACGACATCAGCGTGACCAAGCTAAGCGGTCCGTAACCACCGGCTCCGGCCGATGTGATTGTGGATAACGCGGACGCAGCATCCGTAGCTTCCGTTGGAACATGGACAAGTTGGACATCGAGAGCAACTGAACATTATCTGACAAGGCTGCCCCCAGAATTCCGGACGGGTTTTCACGAACGTCGGCTGGGATGAGGCGGGCAGGCATCGGGGTGGCGAGCTGGTTCGTAGCGGCCTGCACACGCACGGCTGGGGCAACAACGGCAGCCAGGCGGTGGCGGCAAACACACGCTGCGCGTATCTTGCGGTTTCGTATGCCCCGGTGGCCATGTGCGTCAAGTCAAGGGGTGATGTTTGACATGAAAGTAGCGGGTTAGTGAACTTGTTTCGGTTTCAGGAGTGATGCCGGGGCATTGATCGCTGCGACGCGGACGAGCTTTTTCATCACAAACTCCTGGATGCCGTGGCTAGAGAGTTCGCGGCCGTAACCGGAGTTTTTGATGCCGCCAAAGGGCAGATCGGAGGCGGTCCAGGTAGGGTGATTGACAAAGACCATCCCGGTTTCTATCCGGCTCGCCACTCGTTTGCCACGCTTGATGTCCTGGGTGAAAACGGAGCCGCCCAAGCCATAATCCGAGTCATTGGCGAGCGCGATGGCTGCATCCTCGTCCTTGACCCGGAAGAACAATGCCACCGGGCCGAAGAACTCCTCGCGATAGGCGGGATTGTCTGGGAGAATGTCCGTTAGGATCATCGGCTGCATGAAGGCACCGGGGAGGTCCAAGCGCTTCCCGCCGAGCACAAGTGTGGCGCCGTGGGCGACGGCTTGTGCGTGCGCACATACATGAAATCAACCAGTGAAAGTCTGAGTCATCCCGAGACGAGCTACGGGAGAGCAGCCGGAGGCAACTGCGTCGTCGCGAGACGGGGTGGAGAGCAGCCCGAGGCGGACCTGCGGTCCCAAATACAAGTGAACCCGTTTCGGTTTACAACAACGGCGAGCCTGCTGGCTAGTGGCGAAGCCTGCTGCATGAGCGGCAACCGTTTCCTCCCACATCCCTCGTTCACGGGGGAGAAACGGGTTGTTGTGGATGGTTGGGGTGAGAACGCAGGGAAGGTATCATGTGGAAGCGTCGAGATCTGTCCGGGCAGGAATCCGCGCAAGCGGAGCCGGGCAGAAGTCAGAGCCGTCATAGTAGCGATGAAGCGGGGTAACGCCCGTGGAGCGAGGGACGGCAGGAAGGTGGAAAGGCAGAAACCATGAACTACGAAGAACCATCCGCGCCAGTTCCCGAAAGGGATAAACAAGTGGAAGAAGACCTGTGGCAACGCCACAAGGCCGAACGTGGAGTGTGGACCAAGCCGATGCTGGCGGCCCTCGCAAGAGGGTTGAAAGGAAACAAGTGGTTCAGCCTGATCGACAAGGTCAGCACAGAAAGAACCCTTCAACTGGCATGGGAAAAGGTGCACATGACAAAAGGCCTGTCCCCCTGTCATGAGACGGGAAAAAGGGTTCAAAATACGAATGATGTTGACGACAAGGCGGCTAGTGGCGGTTGCTGTGTCTCGTCTTGTTGTGCTCTTCAATTTCTTCGGCGATGTAGTAGGAGTGACATGGCTGCCATACCAGCAAGAAACATGGCAGAAGGCTCAGGAACAACGGTGTATGTCCCAGCGAAAGTGATCGAAGTGATCGTGGAAAATCCAATGATCCTAGTTTTACTAGGTTGAATGTAACCATTCATATTAAAAACATATTCGTTCGTTGTTGTGCCGGGGCTTCCCGTGAATGTTTGTTCAAAGAATGATCCAGGGTCAGCTACCAGACTCACCATAGACAGCGTGTTTCCGAAAACTTTCACTGTGTTAAGTGTTCCAGATGCAAACAAAAAAATGTAATGGTTGATATCCAAATCACTTATTGTTGAAGAAACCGCAAGCACTTGCCATCCTCCTTGATCAATCACTGTATTAGCGTAAGGTGATGAATCTAAAATAATTGATGATGGGCCAGAGACGACATTTACACTATCTGAAAAACTAATAGTTGTAGCCCCTAGGCATGAGCTGGCTAATGATACGGATAATAATATTTGTTTCATAATTTTGTTCGCTTAAAATTTTTACTCAATTACTCTTCTAAAAACGGATAATCAGAGTCGTCAATTACAATTGGGGTCGGATAATATATCAGCCTAAATTCAGGAGGTATTTCTGACAGCCGCATGTATTGGCCGAGATCGAGTTCTTGGATTGTGTGACTGCTAACAGAACCGACTTCTAAATCAATGGCGGCAATCATCGTGTTAATCATGGCTTTTTGATTTGTGACAGATGTGCCTGAACCGGGGCCACCGTATGTCCAAACATTCGTCAAAATTAATTGTGAATTGATCACGGCGAATCCTCCGTTGCCTGAATCCCCAGGAAACAGGCCCTTCCATGCATTGCTTTGAACTGGGTTTGCAAGGCTATGATAAAAACTAAATCGATCAGGTTCAGTAGGTATCTCATAAGCAGTGGCTGCTCGCGCCAAGGAAGCGGAGAACAAATCTCCTACTAAAGCCTCTTCATACTGATTTAATCGTAATGCTGGAATTTTTGTATCTGGCATGATGGATTCATCCCAATCTACATCTAATAGATAGTCTCTCCAGTCATCAGGAAAAAATTTGACGCATTGTATGGTGCTTGGTACATCTTGATCCAATACACCAATCACAATGTCGTTGTTGTAAGGAAAAGGACTTCCGTAGTTCGGATGGCGCTTTGTCCTTACTACTGTTCGTTCAACAGTCAATCCTGCATCAGTGACAAAATAGATATTGTAGTTAGCAGGGACGTAGAAATCACCATGAGCACAAAATATGACGTGCCTTGGAGTAATCAACGTTCCTGCTCTTGCATTCCTGCGATAAGAATTCCAAGGGCTAATACAAGATTTGTTCTGAATGTCGTTTATCCAACTAGCAGAGTTCCTCTCAAAAATCAAGCTATCTCCATTTGTGAAGTAATTATTGTAAATTCTCAATGAGTCTGTGGCGGTCTTTCCAAAAATTCTTGAATCTACTTCCGCAGTCGCCAAGTCAGTGACTGAATTGATCCAATTGGGATCCAGCCTCAGGCTAAACTCGCGACTATTTTCGATTCCATCTCCATCAGTATCATGAGGGTTCAAAGCATTTGTGGGAGCAATACCGAATCGATAAAACATTCTTGATTGCTCAGAAGGAACAATCGAGACCGCTTTTGGAGTTCCATCGCCAACAACGTATGTATTGAGCGGAACCCAATTAGTCAAATTCTCGCTCTGCCACAGAAAGTAGGTCTTATTAACTGATGTCTTGATCGTCAGGTTGCTTTTGTCGTTCATCGTCACGATAGACGGTGTTTGTCCGTGAGCCGAGAATGGCAAGAGGGCGATGCCGCCCAGCAGAGAAAGGCTGGGAAAATTACTCGTGAGTTTCCAAGGGGTGATTTGCATTTCGTTTCTTATTTTTGCACAACGTCAAAGCTCACCCCCAGAAGGGGCAGAGAGGGCACGTTGAATCGGAAAACAACGTGCCCCATTTCGTGTGACTTACTTCGGCACGACCGCCCCTTCTGTTGGGTGCAGCGCCTTGTTCTGCTCTTCAATATTCTTGAGGATTGGCTTTTGCTTCAAGAGCGCTAAGAGTCGTTTATTAAGACCTGCACCCTGCCATTGATTTGCTGATCCGGCCTTCTTGAGAAGCTCAAGCAGAACTTCCTCACTAACTAGGAATCGAATTGCGCTATCCTGTAGCGAGGCGATTGCTGATACTTCTGGCTTAACATCACCAAACTTTTGTCCTTGAAGGATTTTTTGCTTAATCACGGAATATTCGATCACTCCCTCCTTCGTAGCAACCCCCGCCCTTGGATCTGAATCAACCAAGGAACTAATGCCCAGCATTCCTGCCGGAGAAATAGTAATCCACCATTCGTTGTTGACCGTAATACGAATATCTTGTGCTTCGTTTGAGGCGCAAGCACTCAAGATGGACGACAATAAAACTATTAGTAGTATTTGAAATGTTTTCATTTTAGCGATTGATTTGGTTGCGAATAACTAAATTGTTCCCCGCAGGATTTAGGCGGAATAGATAACATGCAGTTGGAACAGCCAAGTCCGTTTGGTCTCCATCGGAATTCAAGTCGAGGCCGTAGGTTGCTTCGTTTAGGTTCTCGGTGCTAAGGATAAAATAACCATCCACAGCATTCGTATCGATATCAGCCAATGTGGCATGAAGTATTCCATAGCTAGGGTCATAGAATTGGCCGGAAATCATAACCTGATGATTGCCAAATAGTGATGCGGGATTTGTCGTTCCCTGTCCTTCAAGACCACTGCTATCGGTCACTTCTGCATAAGCCCAATTGTAAGAATTTGACCCATAAACCGCATCGAAATTTGCATCAAGACTCCCATTCCCGAGAGGACAAATGTTCAAATATGGGTAAGTTGCATTACTACTTGTTCCGTTTTGAGCGAAGCTCCAGTTCTTGACTGCAAAACCTACACTGATGTTTGGTGACCCGAAAATAACATACTCATCAGGATCATCAATGCTCTGCGCCTGCCGGACTCGGATTAGCAGGTCCGCCCAAGATCCGCACTGCCCATCGTTTGCTTCGAGCAGTTGTGGTGCAGTAACGACTGACTGACCATTGGAATCGAGCGGATTGTAAGATGCATAGTATGTCATCTGCGTTCCTGTTGGCTGTCCTGTAGTTGGGTCTACCTTCTTAACCACGCGATCCGTAAACTCGGTCCAAATCTTCGCGGTTGCGTCCGCAGCGACTGTCTCCCCATCTGCATTGCGACAGCCAATGTCGAATAGAGTTTCCTGTCGCATCGTCGTGGCTGGTGCGCCGAGTGTCACATACGTGCGGTTCGCGGTATCACCTGCTTCGCACCAGTGGTCTTTGTCGTTCACCTCTACCTCCCATGACAAAGTCATGGGGTTCAGGTAATCGATCTCGTTCTCGAAATTACCCGTTGAGGCGGTTGCTGGAAGTTCCAACTCATCCGTTCCGACAGTGGCGGCGGTT